>CAJTRV010000003.1:55461-77138 GCA_910578855.1 uncultured Bacilli bacterium | reverse complement strand
TAGATTTTTATTTCTAAATATCAGTTTTAATTTTGACTACTTTTTCAGCAGTCTCACATCGTCTTATTCTTTTTTTCTAGAAGTTATGATATACTATATTAGAATAATGAGGTGGATTGATGAAAAAGAAACGAGTACGTTTAAAACGAAGTGTTATTGCAGCTTTTAAATTAATCGTAGGTATATTACTACTTGTGATCTCTATTTATTTTTTGGTAATGGGGATAAATCGAGATTGGCAACGACAAGAGCAAATTGCGACCATGACAGAAACCAACCACTTAGATTATCAAGTTTATTTAAAAGAGAATTCTTACTTTACCGTTCCGTATTTGCCAAAGGGAGAACATTATATTGCTTCTTTAATTGATACGATTCGTGTGACATATAAGCATAAACAATCATTTTCTAAACAGATAGACTCTACCTATCGTTATCGAGTGGTGGGGACACTATTAGCTTTGGAGCAAAAGGAAGGGCAAGCAGCCCATCATATTTGGAATAAGCAGTATGTATTGAAACCAACGAAAGAAATCACAAAGACTGTAACCGGCGCTTATGAAATTAATGATAACTTTATTATTGATTATCAGTATTATAAAGCTTTGGCCAGTGAGTTTAAACGTAGTTATCCCGTAGCTACTAATGTTATGTTAAATATTAAGGTTTACATTGATATGGAAGGCGTTGTATCAGGAACAAAACATAGTGTTACTTCAACTTCGCTTTTAGAAATGCATCTTCCACTTGAAGGGGATACCATTCAAATTCCAACGATATATGAGAAAAAGAAAACCCAGGCAGTTATGGCAGAGTCTCAGAAGACATTATTAAAAGATAAAGGATTATTCGTTTTTGGTTGTTTTACCTTTGCAACCTCAGTAGTGGTTGTCGTATCTTACTTATTAGAACTCATTCACCATAGTAAAACGCAGTTTTCTTATGCCAAAGAAAAGAAGAAGATATTGAATAAGTATGATAGTATCATTGTTAATGCTTCTAAAATACCTAATTTGGATGATAAGAATGTGATCGAAGTTACATCCTTTCATGAATTATTAGATGCCAAAGATAATTTAAAAGTACCCATTATTTTTATCGAGATAATTCCCGGTATGAGCGGGTGGTTTATGATGATGTATCAGGATCAAGTTTGGCGTTATCAGTTAGAGAAAAAGTAAGAATAGGGATAAAAAATCGCAAGTAGGCGATTTTTTTTTGGAATGTTAGCCCTTAAATATAAAGGATTAATAAAGAATAATGATTTTCTTTTTAAAAAAATGTTAAAAAGAGGTTGACAAAATCATCACTTATTAATATAATGTTATTAACAGGTGGCTGAAACCTGAAAAAATTTTAATAATTGTTATTAACTGAAAGATAATAACAAGATAAGAGAGGGGATAATATAAAAACAATAATCAATACAGGATGTGAAAAAATTACTAATATAATGAATGGAAGGTGTTAAAAATGATAAATAAAAAAATATTAGAAATGATAAAAAAATATCTTGAAATGTACAAAACGATTGAAACAAAACAAGTAGAAGGCACTTCAGAATTTTTGAAAGTGGTCCGTCAAGAATATCGACTGGGGATGGGCGAAACAATCATACGGGATCATATCGTAAAACCAAATTTGACTGGTTCAGCTGTTGTTGTTTTGCCAATTACGAAAGAGGGAAAGTTTGTATTAGTGATTCAGCCAAGGGTTTTAACTAAAAATGGGGCTTTAGTAGAGGTACCAGCAGGATATATTGAACCTGGTGAAGATCCTTTTCAAGCTGCGCTTCGCGAGCTTGAAGAGGAAACGGGTTACAGGGGAAGCGAGCTTGTTCTAATCAAAGATTATTATCAAGATCAGGGTTGTATGCAGGCTTTTAATCATGCTTTTATTGCTTGGGATTGTGAAAAAAGGACTGATCAACACTTGGATTTTGATGAACATATTCAGTATTTTGAAGCTACTTATGAAGAGGTCTTGGAATTGGTGGAAATGGGCTATATTATCGATGCGAATTCACTACTTACTATAGAATTTGCAAAACCATATGTAACTGGAAAGACGCACGAAATTTCAAATAATAAAAAAATTTTCTAACATAATTCAATTTATTTATGGAGTATTTTAAATCAATACGATTAATTAACAATAAAGATATTGAAAAGAGATTAAGGAACTATTATTATAACAGACCGAAACGTCTGTATACTTTTAAATTTTGTTATTAACAAAAAATAAATAACAAAACAATGAAATAAAATTAAAAAATAATTTTCATTTAAGGGTACATTTCTATGTATGTCTTGAATGATGTGAAGGGAAAGATATTAATATGAAAACAATAAGTAAACAACAATTACAGAATGTGAAAAGAGTCCTTATCGTCATTGATATGGTGAATGGCTTTGTAAAAGAAGGAGTGCTAGCCTCATCTAATATTGAGCACATAATACCAAACATTATTCGAACGATTGAATTTTGCAAAGAACGTGGTGATCAATTAATCTTTATTCGAGATTGTCACTCTAAAGGATGTAGTGAATGTAAACCTTATGGTCTATATGAAGAACATTGCCTAAATGGAACGAAGGAATGCGAACTTATCGATGAATTGCAACCATATGTCACAGATGATACTTTGGTTATTGACAAGAACAACACGAATTTTATGTTTGCACCAATGATGATTCCTTATTTGGAGATGATGCCTAATTTAGAAGAAGTGATTGGGTGTGGGTGTCTCAGTGAAATATGTGTTGCAAATGGGTTAATCTCATTAAAGCAATGGTGTAATGAAATGAATCGGCAGGTAGAAGTAGTAACTTCGGAAGATCTTATGGAGACATATGTAGCTCCAGGGCGAGATGTTACTTATTGGAATCAGTTTGCCAAACAAATGATGGAATTAAATGGGGTTAAAGTATATGGGAAAAGAAAGGAATGGAGATAAGATGATGCAAATGGAACGAGATAATTTATTGATGGATTTTTACGAATTAACAATGGCACAAAGTAATTTTGATCCTAAGAGTAAAAATGAAATTGTTTATTTTGATGCCTTCTTTCGTAATTTACCACTAGAAAGTGGATATGCGATTATGGCTGGGGGTGAAGAAATTATTGATTATATAAAACATTTACATTTTTCAGCAGAAGATATTGCTTATCTTCGTAGTTTAAATAAGTTTACTGAAGAATTTTTAAACGAGCTAGCTGCATTTCGTTTTACTGGTGATTTGTACATGGTTCCTGATGGAACACCAGTATTTGGCCATGAGCCAATTTTAACAGTGAAAGCTCGAGCGATTGAAGCGATGTTTTTGGAAACTGCTTTATTAACTTATATGAATCGGGGGATTAAGTATGCCACAGCAGCAAAACAAATTACGTTAGCGGCGGGGGATATTCCGGTTATGGAGTTTGGTGCCCGCAGAGGAGATAATCCTGATTGTGCCAGTAAGTATGCATATATGGCTGGGTGTTCTGGAACATCTAATACCAAAGTAGGAAAACAATATGGGATTCCTGTTTTAGGAACTATGGCTCATAGTATGGTAATGAATGAGGAAAGCGAGTATGTAGCATTTAAGAAGTTCGCCAAAGCTTATCCAGATGATTCAGTCTTCTTGGTTGATACCATTGATACATTACATAGTGGAATTCCCAATGCTGTTCGAGTAGCAAATGATTATTTGATACCAACAGGGCATCGCTTAAAGGGGATTCGAATTGATAGTGGTGATTTGGCTTATTTATCAAAGCAAGCGCGTAAGATGTTAGACAGTGTTGGAATGACGGATGCGAAAATCTGTTTATCCAATGGTCTAACAGCTAAGACAATTATTGCTTTAAAAAATCAGGGAGCATGTATGGATAGTATTGGTGCAGGCGATAATATTAGTGCTCCAAAGGAACGAGTTGGGGTTGTTTATAAGTTAGCTGCCACTACGAAGCATAACGAATTAGTTCCTAAGATTAAAGTAAGCAATGATATTGCCAAAGTGACCAACCCTGGTTATAAAAAAGTATATCGTATTTACGATCGAAAAACAGGCAAAGCGATGGGAGATTTAGTTGCTTTACATGATGAAATTATACCAACAGATCAATTAGAGCTAATCGATATTGAAAATGAGTGGAATCGGAAGCAAGTAACAAATTATGAAGCAAAAGAGTTACAAGTACCAATCTTTAAAGATGGTAATCTTGTATATCAAGAGCCATCATTAGAAGAGAAGCGAGTGTATTGTGATGATCAAATGGGTACTCTTTATGATGAAGTAAAACGGTTAGATAATCCTGATAAATATTACGTTGATGTTACGAAGAAATTATTAAATTTAAAAAAAGAACTTATTCTTGCTTCTAAAACACAAATGGTGATCAAGGAGGTAGACCAAGTAAAACAATTGGTGTTAAAATAATAATATAGTTGAAAATGATAGGAACTAGAGTGTTATAACATGATATTTCTAATACTTGCCAAAGAAAAATTAGAGATAATCCACAATTTTTAGAAATATACTGTAGCACCATGTTTTGGCAATGGTGAGACGATGATTTGTGGGTCTGCCATGTAAATTTAATGGGGAAACTAGTTATATGGTAAGAAGTTTATTTAGAACAATTAAAATTATTTATGAGGAGGAACTTATATGAAATTTCAAGCAGCCAAAGAAACTGCTAATATCATTCAATTTATTCGTAGATATTATCAAAAATATCAATTAGGAGGTGCTATTCTTGGGATTAGTGGTGGAAAGGATAGTGCGGTTGTTGCAGCGCTTATGGTGGAAGCTCTAGGAGCAGACCATGTCATTGGCGTTACCCTTCCTTGTCACTCTAACGATGAGGATAAGATCGATGCAAAGTTGATTGCCGACCATTATCATTTTCCACTAGTTAATGTCGATTTGACGGGAACATATGACAGCTTTTCTACAGAAATTACCAAACTTGGGGATTTTTCCACCGATGAGAAAAGAAATAGTGATATCAATGTAAAACCTCGTCTACGAATGATGACGCTATATTATCTAGCGGCTCTATATTCAGCTGTTGAAAAGAAAGGATATTTAGTAGTTGGAACAAGTAATAAGTGTGAACTTTATGTCGGTTACTTTACAAAAGGTGGCGATAGTGTCCATGATATTGCTCCGATTGCCGATCTAACCGTTGAGGAAGTGATTCAAATTGGTGAATATTTACATGTTCCAGCAAAAGTCCTATATAAGACACCTAACGATGGCTTGTCAAATCAGACTGATGAACAGAAATTAGGTGTTTCATATCGTGATATTGCGCGATATATGGAAGATCCAAAGTCTGTGGATTTGGTTACAAGAGGGAAAATTGAACGCTTACACCAATTAGCAGCTCATAAATTTGCCATTCCTACGTATTATAAAACGGATAAAGGTGCGGAATGAAATGAAAAGTTTACAGTTATTAACGCCAGCGATTCCTTGTATTTTTAATTGTCCTTTTTGCATTGCCGGAGGTCATGTCCATCAAAATCAATTTTTCAACGCTTACCGAAAACAGCATGATGATTGGGTAGCACGTCTAACGAAAGTAATTAAAACAGCTTCAGACTTGAAAACAGTTGTTATTACGGGAACGAATGAACCCCTTCAAAGTCCTGATTGCGTCCAGGAAATGATTGAAATTGTTCACGCTGTTCGACCCGATGTTCAAATTGAGTTGCAGACACGCTATTATAAACCATTATCCGTGATGACTCAGTGTGATGTTGTTGCCTATAGTATTGCTGATCCTGTATTTTTAGATAAAGTGAAACCAAATGGTCGGGTGAATCGCTATGTTATTTTGTTGACTGACGCATTTGAAGTGATGTCACTAGATGATATAATTGCTAAATTACCGGATAGGGTATCGCAATTAACATTCAAACGGTTGCAAGATAGTCATGGTGTTAATCAGCAAATGGATCAATGGATTTTGGATCATGGAATGAAGTTACATAATGTGAAAGTACTAGAGCGAGAAGTACAAGAATACCAAGGGAATCTTTCAATTTTCTTTGATGAAAATTGTATGAATGCCCTTGATCGTTACATGGTCTTTCGAGAAGATGGAAATTTATACGCTGATTATGATACGAAAGAAGTGGTGAATCAATGAAACTAGGAATTTTTGGCGGTAGTTTTAATCCACCTCACCAAATGCATTATATGTTGGTGAAACAATTGCTTGAGAAAATAGAACTTGATAAGATAATTGTTATTCCGACGGGATCAACATATCCTAAGGATGGATTAATTCCTGCTCATCATCGCCTTCAGATGTTAGAACTTCTCTTTCAGGATGTTCCTAATGTGATCATTTCTGATTATGAACGGAAAGATCAAGTAACTTATACTTATCAGACGCTTGCTTATTTTCAACAACAATATCCAGAAGCTACTTTGTATTTTATCTGTGGTAGTGATAACTTACGTGAACTATATTGGTGGGAGCGTCATGATGAGATGTTGAAACATTATCATTTCATTGTCATTCCAAGAAATGGGGATCAAATTGCCGAATTGGAGCAATTGTATCCAGAATATCAGGATCATATTCATTTTGTTAAGTTACCACTAATAGCGATTTCTTCGACTGAAGTTCGACAGAAAATTAAAGCAGGATTGGCACCTGTTTCAGAATTAAATCCAGCGGTTTGGAAGTATATCCAAAAGCATCATTTTTATCGAGAATAAAAATTTATGAGGAATATAAACGAGAGGTATTGCTATGTTAGAGAAAATTGAACGAATTATTGATGAGTGTTTGAATATTTATGTGGGAGGGGAACAATTTTTTGATCAATTGGATTATCGACTACGATTAGATTCAGATATTATCACTTATTTTATCAAAGATATCATAACAACTGTTGACTTCGATGTTTTGATTGTAAGTGGAAATTTTGGCCTTGCAATAAAGCGATACTGGGACCTGGCAATAGGACCTTTTACGGCCCAAAGATGTATGGTGACAAATGGTGGGTTGCGACATGGCAGGTCACTTAACATATTAGATGGTAAAGTTGATCTAGAGAGAAAACGGGCAATATTTGTTGATGATAGTTATTATTCGGGACGAACAGAAAATACGATTAGGGAGATGATTGATAAAAATAAGGGGATATTTCTTGGTACTTATGTGATTTATGATGGCTGTGTTACTTATAGACCATGGGTTCACAGTTATTATCGTTACTATAGTGATCATGGAAAATGATCCTTTTTATTTCTAAAAAAATCCTGTATAATGATCATTATGAGAGGTGATAAGATGAATTATACATCGGAAGAAGAGTTTTTAAAACACTATGATGCGACCCAGTTTGATCAATTATCGATGACAACCGATATTTTAATTTTTAGTATTTCAGATGGGGAACAAGAAAATTATCGCAAATTACGTAAAAAGTATTTTAGTGTTTTACTGTTAAAGCGTAATCAATATCCGTTTAAAGATAAGTGGTGTTTACCCGGAAGTTTTTTACGAATAGATGAGACATTAGAAGAGGCGAGTAAGCGTGTTTTATTTACTAAAACAAATCTACAACATATTTATCTTGAACAATTATACACGTTTAGTTCATTAAAACGAGATCCGAGAACCCGGGTTGTTAGTACTGCCTATATGTCTTTGGTTGATAAAAATCGACTCACTGATAAGTTAGATCCTGATGCTTCATGGTTCCATGTTAATGTTTTAGAAAGTGATAATGAAGCGTTGGTCTTGTTAGATAACGGTACAGAGCAGCTTAAATTTAGAGTTCAGAAAGAACTTGCTAATGTGACAACGAAGCAGTATCATTATCAGATACAAGATAACCAAGATTTAGCGTTTGATCATGCGGAAGTGTTATATACCGGAATTGAGCGCTTGAAAAATAAGATTGAATATACAGATATTGTGTTTCATATGATGCCAGAGTATTTTACGTTAGGAGAGCTACAACAAGTATATGAAGTTATTTTAGATAAAAAGTTACTTGATCCAGCTTTTCGGAGAATGATTGCTAGTAAAGTGGAGAAAACAAAGCGGGTGAAAACGGGAGGTGGGCACCGCCCTTCGGCGCTATTTCGTTATAAAGGAAAATAAGGACGAATGTTCTTTTTTTGATTTATTATTTTAAGTTGTATTCATAATCACTATAGGGTAATTATTCCCTACATAGAATGGTTTTGGTAGTTGGTTTTTTTCTATCGCATTTTAAACGAACAAAAATATAGAATAATTACAAGGGTTATGATATACTAATAACGGAATAAATAAGAAAATTAAATTGAAATAGTAAGGATGGGATGTTTCAGATGAGATCTGTAAAAAAGAATCAAAAAAGATTAATCGTGTTAAGTGCTACTTTGTTTATGATTTGTGGGATAGCCCTTGGATATGCTGCTCTTTCTTCATCGATCAAAATTAATGGAACGGTAACGATTTCAACCAATTGGGACATTCTATTTACGAATATTGAAGAGAAACGTAGTAACAATGCCGTAAATAACGATAGTCGAATTACGGATAAACTAACCGCCACTTTTGATGTTGATTTAGATTCCCCTGGTAGTTATATTGAGTATAATGTAACCATCAAAAACAATGGGAATACCGATGCGGTGATTACTAAAGTAAGTGGAATTGTGGAGGCGAATAACGCGGCACCATCGAATATTAAATTCGCTATTAGTGGTATCCGTATTGGGGAAGACCTATTTGCTAGTAGTGAGAAAACATTTGTTATAAAAGCTGAGATTCCTAGAGGAGAAGTTAATTTACCATCAACTTCTAAAACATTAGAATTAAAAGTAGAAGTTCGTCAAAAGGAAGTAGATAGTAGTGGACTAGTTACAACTTTAAAAGAATGCTTTCAAACCGATGAGACTGGTGAGACCATTACTGGGTATTTATGTGGAAAAAATAATACCAATGGGTATAGTGAAATCTTAGATGTTAATATTCCTAGAGAAATCAACGGGCATACCATTACAAAAATAGGAGATTATTCATTTGATAGTAAGAAAATGAATTCAGTAACGATTCCAAATAGTGTAACTATGATTGGGAATAGAGCATTTTCTCATAATCAATTATCTTCAATTCATTTTCCTAGTTCAGTGAAAAGAATTGGTTATCAATCTTTTTGGGATAATTTATTAACGGAAATTGTAATTCCTAATAGTGTTGTTTATATTGACATGGCAGCTTTTAGTAGTAATAAGGTAATAGGTGATGACGCTTTTATTTATAATCGAAATGGTGATGGCACGGAAAATAAGCGTAGTTTAAATAGTTATGCAGGTAATGATCGGGGTCACATTGTGATTCCTGATGAAATAACATCGATAGGACGTTTTGCCTTTGATGGCCTTGGTTTACAATCTGTTGTATTACCAAGCGGTCTTAATCAAATTGAAGATCGTGCATTTAGTAATAATAAATTGACACATGTAACATTTCAAGGAAATGTACCATCAACGTTAAGAAATAATATTTTTCTAAATAATTCTACTTTAATTGTTAATACGATTCAAGTACCAATAGGGACATTAGAACAGTATAAAAGTGCTCAAGGAAACATTAATAATAAATTACAATCTCCTAGTCAGACGTGGTTTGGGAGTGATAATGAGAGTTTATTAAATGCTTTTTATGAGTAATAAAAGGAGAATGGAGTATAGTTCATTCTTCTTTTTGCTTATAATAATATTCATATTTTTAAGTAGTTAGAAGATTCCTATATTAATTATTATGGTAGACAAATAGTTATTTTAAATATAAGCTGAATTATGGATTACAATGGAAAGAACTGTAATTTTTCATTTTCAAATGGGGTATCCTATGGTAAAATGAGTAAGAGTGTGGTGATTCTATGAAGTATCAAATTGATCATTGTGATTATGATGTCGTCATTGAAAAAAAGCGAAATAAAAACACCTATATTCGACTCAAAGATCCCAATATTATTTATGTGACTACTGGGATATTGACGACCAAACGTCAGGTGATTCAAATATTAGATCAAAATATTCATGCCCTTGTTCGAATGCATCAAAAACAAAAAAAGAAACAAGAACGAGCTGCAAATTTTTATTATTTAGGACAGAAGTATGATATAATAAGTGTATCAACAATCAATGATGTTACAATACATGATGATAAAATATATGTTCCAAGTTCCAAGCATTTGGAACGATGGCTTCGGCAGCAAATGCTTAAATTAGCTCAGGAACGTTTTGATCAAATTTATTATGAAATGGAAGAAGAAATTCCATATTTACCATTACGTATTCGGAAGATGAAAACCCGTTGGGGTGTTTGTAATCGTCGTAGTATGACGATTACTTTAAATTATGATTTAATTCAATATCCTTTAGAATGTATGGACTATGTTATTATTCATGAGCTGGCTCATTTAACACATTTTAATCATTCTAAGGAGTTTTGGCAGTTAGTGGCTAAGTATTGTCCACAATATCGTCAAATTCGAAAACAATTGAAAGGGTGAAAGAATGAAAAAGGGATTTCATTTATTGTTAATTGGGTTATTATTGGTCGTCACTTTAATTGTTCCCGAGGAAATTCAAGCGCAAACGCTAGGTGATTTAAAAACTGAATTGGATGAACTTGAGGCAAAGTATAATCAGGCTCAACAAGAAGAAGAAGAAACCAAGAATAAGCTTTTAGAGACAGAAAAAGGGATTAAAAATATTGAAGAAAATGTTTCAAAGATGGAGCAAGATGTATTAAATCTCAGTAAAGAAATTACAGCATTAAATGATAAGATTAAAGCTAAGGATAAAGAGATTAAACAAATATTAAATTTTGTTCAAGTCTCTAGTGGGGAATCTGCTTATTTAGAGTATGCTTTTGGTGCGAAAGATTTTACGGATTTTATTTACCGGGTAGCTGTTTCAGAACAATTGGCAAACTATAATGAAACGTTAATTAAAGATTTTGAGAATATGATTTCTAATAATAAAAAGAAACAAGAAGAATTAAAAGAGAAACGTGAAAAATTACAAAAAGAGAAAGAACATTTACGAGCTGAAGTTGCGAAATTGGGAAAACGTCTTGGTGAGATTTCAACAATTAAGATCGATACCAGTGAAGAAATTACTCTTCAACGTGAGGCAATTAGGACATTGGAAAATATGGGATGTAAAGACAATGAGGATATTAAGACTTGTGGACGGAATACGTTGCCAAGTGATACGGTATTTTGGCGTCCAATTCAGCAAGGATATGTCGTTAGTGAATATGGGTATCGTTTGAACCCTGCAACGCATGTTTATGAACTTCATGAAGCGTTGGATGTAACCCAATCCGGATATGTACCAGTTTATGCTGCAGCGAATGGAACGGTGATTGGAATGCGTTATCGTTCAACTTGTGGAGGGAATATGATTTTTATTCTCCATACAGTAAACGGAGTGAAGTATACTACCGAATATGCTCATTTACGTCAAATTAATGTTTCTCAGGGGCAGGTTGTGACAAAAAATACCCAAATTGGGGTTATGGGGGGGGATCCAAGTATTGAATATTGGGATCAATGTTCGACTGGACAACATCTTCATTTTGGAATTGCCCGTGGTCATTACTTAAAAGATTATTATAATTGGTCAACTTTTCTTGGGAATACATTTGATCCACGACAGATTGTTAATTTTCCATGGAGTGGTGGCGTGACGGATTATTTCGAAGATCGAATCACAAGATATTAGGGGGGCATCCCTTTTATCAGAATGGAAAGAGGTATCTATGAAAAAGACCGGACTTGTCTGTTTAATAATTTTATTACTAAGTGGTTGTATAGGACAACTAGATGAGGATAATATCATTTATCATAGTTATATTGAAGAGATGAAAGAGTTAAAAAAAGTGACAACATCAAAAGATGTTGTCAATGTATCAATTGAATTAGATCGCCATACTGATGATGAAATTACTTATAGTGTTGTCATTGATAACCCAAAAGAATCAATGAAAAATATTGAGGCGATTGTCTATCATGATCAAAAAACTGCGGATGTATTTCCAAGTGTTGGAATTTATGATCAAAAATTAAATCTAATTCCGGAGCAAAAGCATGATGAAAAAAATGTCAAAGGAATTGTACTTGTGGGGTATATCGCAACGACCAAACCGATTGAACAATTTCATCCTACCATCCAAGTGATGATTGTTTATAGCAATCCGGAAAATGAGCGGAAGAAAATTTATTATAGTCAAACGTTATAGAATATGACATATTATGCCTGATGATTTTGCTATGATCATACTGGTGATCATATGAAAGTAAAAGTAATTGATGAAGCTCATGAGTTAGATTTGGAAAAAGCTGTGAACCAGTTTTTAGAGAAAACAGATGCTGAAATTGTCGATATTAAATTTCAGGTTTCGACTAGTGTATGTGGTGAGGAACAAATTTATTGTTTTTCGGCCCTTATTATGTATCGTGATTAGGATGTGAAATATGAAAAAGAGTAGTTTTTTAGAAGGCGCTATGATAGCGACCATAGGAATTGTCATCTGTAAGATAATAGGATTATTTTATGTTATTCCTTTTTATGCGATTATTGGAACGCAAGGGGGCGCTCTTTATACCTATGCTTATTCCATATATGCTATTTTTTTAAGTTTGTCCAATAGCGGAATTCCCATTGCAATGAGTAAGGTAATCAGCGAGTATAATACGCTGGGGTATCATCATACCAAAGAACGAGCTTATAAAATTGGTGCAACACTAATTATTACCCTCGGTGTGTTCTTTTTTATCATTTTAATTATATTTGCGCCGATGCTAGCTAAAATGATAATAGGAGATGCCGTTGGTGGGAATAGTATAGAAAGTGTTACCTTAGTCATTCGTATTGTGGCTACTGCTTTGTTAATTGTTCCTTTGGAAAGTGTCACCCAGGGATATTTACAGGGGCAAAAGTTTATTTTCCCTTCTAGCATGGCCAACATAATTGAACAATTGGTTCGGGTAACGATTATTATTGCTGGTAGTTTTACAGTTATTCGCGTTTTTCATCTCTCGGTTGAAACAGCAGTTGGAATTTCGGTATTTGCAGCGACTGTAGGGTGTTTAGTAGCTTATTTTTATCTATTACGTGTTCTTGCGAAGAATGGGCGAAAACTAAAACGGCATGAATCAGCTAGGTTGGCTGAGAAAAAAATTACGAGTAAAGATATTATAAAAAAAATTATCTGTTATGCGCTTCCTTTTGTCGTGATTGATGTAATGAACTCGATTAGTGGAATGGTTGACACGATGACGGTTGTCAATACGATGATTAAGCTTGGTTATAGTACGCAAATTGCGGAGACAACGATTGGTGTTTTAGCGACTTGGGCGACAAAGTTAAATATGATTATTGTAGCAATTGCCTTAGGGGTATCGACGAGTTTGATTCCCCATATTGCCAGTGCTAATGTTAAAAAAGATTGGAAAGATTTAAATCGTAAGGTAAATCAACCATTACAAGCCTTACTCGTGACAACGATTCCCATGGCGATTGGTCTTAGTTTTTTAGCAACACCAGTTTGGGTTGTCTTTTATGGATTTGATCAGCTCAGTATTGATATCTTTCGCTTTTACATTTTACAGGCAATATCATTTTCTTTCTTTACAGTGTTAATTGACATTATGCAGACATTAAATCGTTCTAAGATTTCC
The DNA here is from genome assembly GCA_910578855.1 of uncultured Bacilli bacterium. Classification (GTDB taxonomy): domain Bacteria; phylum Bacillota_I; class Bacilli_A; order RF39; family UBA660; genus MGBC107952. Next base: position 63,430 of record CAJTRV010000003.1, on the reverse strand, counting down.
CTTGGAACCTTGTTTGGAACCGTGGTTGGAAAGGTCTTACTTAATATACCAATTATGACGCTATTTGCTCATATTGGGATTGAAGCATATTATGGACCTATTGTTGCAACGTTACTAATTCAGAGTATTGCAATTACGTTTTTATTGTATCAGTTAAAAAAACTATATCATGTTAAATATTGGAATACTGTTAAGATTGCTATTAAAACGGTATTGTGTGTGGGAATTATGTTACTAACTCTTATGATTCTAGGTTTATTTATTAGTACGACGACAACTTCGCGAATGGTAGGAGTAGGCTTATCAGTTTTCTATGCAGTTGTGGGAATTATTGTCTATCTTGTATGTGCTTTTAAGAGTAATTTAATTTATGAAGTGTTTGGCGAACGAATGGTTCATGGAATTATAAAGAAAATTCCAGGATTACGCAAGAAAATTTCTGTAAAAGGATGATATTTGGAGACTGGTAATAATCGTTAGTTGCGGTGAGAATGGGTGCTCGTGGTTATGGATACAGAAAAGAAGTTATAAAATATGTGATTGATATTAGTGAAGATATAATCGATATTATCAGGATGAAAGCTGATATGGATAATATTTAATATAATAAGTCATTGAGTTATTGGGCTTTCAAAAATATGCGGAAGAAGATGTGACCCATATGTATCGATATCAATATTCTATAAGAAAAAAATAACTATGTGGAAAAGTAGTTGTTTTTTTCTTATATTTATTAACCATCAGTTAGTAGTTTGTAATTTTATAGGATTCTATTTTTTATGACAAATGGACAAGTAATAGAATTACTATTTTTATATTCAGATGTCGCATCATCTTTTTTTGAAAATATGCAGTTGATAATTGTGATTAATCATTGTATAATGTGAATATAAGGTGCTAGTACAGGCTTTATCCAGATATGAGAGCAAAATAAAAACTGCCTAAGCAGTTATACACGAAAGTGTCATTTAGGTAAACCTTTATTTTAACTCTCTATGTCATCTTGAATGGTATCAAGACAATTTAATAATACCATATTGTTGTAGGAGGTGTCAATTCGAATTGACAAGAATGTATAATATTGGTGTAGACATTGGAAATACATCAGTAGGATGGGCAGTAGTAGAAGCCGGTACCCAAAAATTAATTCGGAAGGGTAATAAAAAATTATGGGGTGTTAGACTGTTTGAAGAGGCAGATACGGCGGCAGCAAGAAGAGCTTTTAGAAGTACTAGACGAAGATACGATAGGAGAAGATATCGCATCCAACTTCTCCAAGAAGAGTTTTCTGATGAAATGAAACAAGTAGATCAGGATTTTTTTATAAAGTTAAAAGAATCTTTTTATCATGATAGTGATGTGCAAAATAAGACGATTTTATTATCTGATCATGAAAGAAAACAAGTAAAAGAATATCATAACAAGTATAAAACAATCTATCACTTAAGAGAGGCACTTATGACAATAGATAAACCATTTGATATTCGGTTGGTTTATCTGGCTATTCATCATATAATAAAATACCGTGGTAATTTCTTGTATTCTGGTGATAGTTTTCATGCCGAAGATTTGAATTTATCAGCTAAATTGAAAGATGTCTTTGAACAAATTGAAAATGATTCACGTTTACTAGAATTTTACGACCAGAATGTTGATTATCAAAAGTTACAAAAAATATTATTGGAGCCATCTAAGAATGATAGAAAAGTAAAAATACAAGCAGAATTGAAGAATATATTACCGAAAAATTTTATCAATGAATTTGTTAAAATGATAAATGGTAATAAATTTAATTTTGCTAAGATGTTAAATATAGAATTAGAAGAAAAAGTAGAATTAAGTTTTAAATCAACAGACTATGAAGATAACTATGATAAGTATGAAAAAATATTGAATGAACAAATAGATTTATTACAATTACTGAAAGAATTATATGATATGTTGTTTTTAAAACAAATTTTTAAAGGGAGTAAAAATGCCAGTCTTTCATCTTACATGGTAGAAAAATATAAACAACATGAATATGATCTAAAATATTTAAAAAAATTACTAAAGACAGATAGAACTGTATATCATAAAATATTTAAAACAACAGATAAGAAAGGAAAAGTAACGTTATGTGTTTACGATAAATATATCAACAATACTTTAACGAATGCTGAATTTATCAAGGAACTTAGTAAATATTTACCTAATATTTTAGAGAAAGTAACAGATCAAACATTACTTGAACAATATACTTTGGATATTCAGAAGAGAATGCAAAATGGCGATTTTATGCCTCGGATTACCGATAAAGACAATGGAAAATATCCATATCAATTAAATAAAGCAGAATTAGTTAAAATTATTGAAAAGCAGGGAAAATATTATCCATTTCTATTAGAAAAATATAATGATCATACGTATCGAATTGTAAGGTTGTTAGAGTTTAGAATTCCTTATTATGTTGGCCCATTAACGACTGATAAAAAAAGTTCGTTTGCTTGGATGATTAGAAAAGATGAAAATGTTAAAATTAATCCTTTTAATTTTGATGAGGTTATTGATAAAGAACAAACAGCAGAAAAATTTATTAAGCGAATGATTGGCCATTGTACTTATATTCTAGAAGAAAAGGCAATGCCTGCGAATTCTATTTTATATTCTAAATTTAAGGTGATGAATGAATTAAAACAAATATCAGTAAATGGGAGAAAATTGGATCATAAAATTCAGTGTCAGATATTTGAAGAGTTGTTTTTAAAAACGAATAAGACAATTACAGATACTGTTTTTAAACAATATTTAGCTCACTGTAAGAATTTTGAGATGTATGCAAGTGGGGTTGATGATGTAAAGGGTTACTCTGCCGATAAAAAATTTGCCAATAGTATGAAAAGTTATATTGATTTTTTTGGAGAAGATGGAATCTTTGCTAATACGGATTATAATTTAAAAGATGCTGAGCAATTGATAGAATGGATAACTATTTTTGAAGATAAAGACATTTTAGAAAGTAAAGTAAGAAGAGAATATCCATTGCTTTCAGATAATAAAATACAGAAAATTTTAAAGAAAAAATATACTGGTTGGGGAAGTCTTTCTGAAAAGCTGTTGACTGAAAAATATTATATTGATAAAGAATCTGGCGTGAAAAAATCTATTATGGATCTTATGGAAGAAACCGAGAAAAACTTCATGCAGATATTAAATGATGAAGAATATAAATTTCAAGACATGATTGCTCGTTTTAATAAAATAACGGATGTAGAAGGGATAAATTATTCTTTAGTCGAGAATTTGGCAACTTCACCAGCGACTAAAAGAGGAATTTATCAGTCATTAAAAGTGATTGATGAAATTATTCAGTATATGGGATATCAGCCATCGTCTATTGTAATTGAAATGGCGCGTTCAAATGATAAAAAGGAGCGAAAGGATGATCGTAAAAAGTTCCTTACCAAACTATATGAAAATATAAGGGGTGAAATTGATAATTACCATTATTTGCTAGAGGAATTAAAAAATTATGATCAATATAAAGAAGATAAAATCAATCCTGAAAAACTATTTTTATATTTTATTCAAGAGGGAAAGAGTCTTTATTCGGGAAACTCACTTAATATCGAAGATTTAGAAACTTATGAGATAGATCATATTATTCCTCAGACATTAATTAAAGATGATTCAATTGACAATAAAGCACTAGTATTTCAAGAAGAAAACCAACGTAAAGCAGCTAATTTTGTATTACCGGAAGAGTATAGGAAAATGTCCATTCAAGAATGGTGGAAGCATTTATTGGATAACAAATTAATTTCTCATAAAAAATACAATAATTTACGAAGAAGCTATTATCGTGATGAAGAGATTGCTGGATTTATTAATAGGCAGTTGGTTGAAACGAGACAAATTACGAAACACGTTGCCAATATTTTACAGGATTTATATAAAGGGACCAAAATAGTTTATTTAAAAGCAAATTTATCACATAACTATCGTGAAAAATATAAACTTTATAAATTTAGAGAAATCAATAACTATCACCATGCGCATGATGCTTACTTAGCAGCTGTTTTAGGTGAATATAAAGAAAAATACCTAAAAGGAAAAGTAGATTTTGAAAAGGTAAAAGAACTAAATGATAATTTACGAAATAGAAAGGATTATCAATTATTAAAATATGGTTATGTCATTAATAGTCTTGATGAATCTATAAATATATTAATTGATCAAATTATTCCAGATGAGTTCGATCAAGAAACAGGAAAATTATTGCTGAAAAAAAATGAATTTGATGTTAATAAATTTAATAGAACAGTAGAAAATACGTTATATCAAAATGATATTTTAGTCAGTAAAAAAACAGAAATAAGAAGTGGGGAATTTTATAATCAAACAAAAAATAAGAAGAAAGTGATTGTTAAAAGTCCTGTGAGAATAAAGAAAAATTTACCAGTAGAGTTATATGGATCATATACGAGTTTAAATCCTGCATATGCAGTCATGATAAAATACTCAAAGAAAAATAGCATGGAACAAAGATTGATCGGAATGCCAATTTATATGCTTGCCCAGGAAAAGAAAAATCCTGATATGAAAATAGAGTATGTAAAAAAGATATTGAATTTACAAGCTAAGGACCATGTTGAAATTGTTTCTAAACCACTCCCATTTTATTCTTTATTAGATTGGAATGGACAACTTTGCTATTTGACAGGGGCATCAGATAAGGTAGAAGTATGTAATGCTAAAGAGTTTCATTTTTCAAAAGAATTTATGATGCGACATAAAGATTCTTTACACCGATTATTTCATCAAAAAAAGAAATCTGTTGATGATGAAACATATGAATGTCATCTAACTGATATTATCGTATATATTGTAAAAAAAATAGAACAAGAATATCAATTATATCAAAATTTAGTATCAGAATTAAAGACAATGATTCAATTTTCTGATTTAAGTTTATTATCACGATCTCAAAAGGAAAAAGTCATTATTGAATTGTTGCGTTTATTAAAATGTAATAGTGGAACTGCTAACTTTAAATTTTTGGATGCAAAATATTCTTCTACGTTTGGTAGAAAAAATAATAGAATAATCAGTAATACGACGGTTATTACGAAGTCTGTTACAGGGATTAAGGTAAATATGTATGAGCTTTAGGACAATTGTAATTACAAGACAATCTAAAATTAGTTATAAAAACCGCTTTTTGGTTGTGAAAAAAGAGAATGAAGAAAGATATGTTCATTTGTCAGAGATAGATACTATCGTTGTTGATTCTATCTCTGTGTCTCTTACTTCTTATCTGTTAAAGGAATTAGCTGATAATAAAATTAATATTATTTTCTGTGATGAAAAACATAATCCCTTTGGCGAATTATCATCTTATTATTCTAGGCATAATAGTAGTAAGAAAATACATAGGCAAATTACTTGGAAACAGAAAGATAAAAATGAACTATGGACAAAAATTGTTCAAAATAAAATATTAAATCAAGCTTTACTTGTAAAAAGAATAATGGGGAATCGTAATGAGTTATTGTTTGGTTATATCGACGAGGTAAGAACTGGGGATAAAACGAACCGGGAAGGCCATGCTGCAAAGATATATTTTAATTTATTATTTGGAAAAGAATTTGTACGAAATGCGGGTGATTCTATTAATGGCGCTTTAAACTATGGTTATGCTATTTTATTATCAACAATTAATAAAGAAGTTGTTAGTAATGGTTATCTAACACAATTGGGAATTCATCATAAAAATGAGTTTAATCAATTTAATTTAACGTGTGATTTAATGGAACCTTTTAGAACTGTAATTGATCAATTTGTCTACTATAATCAAAATAGAAAATTAGATATTGAATATAAATTAGCAATTATTAATATTTTAAATAATACTTATCAATATGGAGGCAAAAAATATACACTTAAAGATATTATTAAATTGTATGTTTCTAATACACTGGAGGTGTTAGAAAAGAAAAAGGAATATAAGGAATTTATTTATGATGAGGAATAGGTTTATGAGAACGATGGTATTTTTTGATCTACCGAATATTTATTCAAAGGATAAAAAAAATTATTTAAAATTTAGAAAGTTTTTGATTAATGAAGGATTTATTATGATGCAAGAATCAGTATATTCAAAAATTGTATTAAATTCTCAACAATCTCAGTTACTAATGAACAGAATTAAAAGGAATGCTCCTAAAAAAGGATTTATTCAAGTATTAACCATTACAGAGAGACAGTATGCACATATTGAAAATATCATAGGTGAGAATCCTAGTAAAATTATTAATGATGATAGTAGATTGGTAATATTATGACAATTAATATCGATTATTTAGATAATTATTTATATATTAATAATGAAGATATATTGAATATTGAAATAGAAAATAAAAAATATTTTTACCGAGTTATAAATGATTTTTTTCAAATAAGCAATGGTGAAAATCTTGACTATATTAGTTGTTTAGTAGATGGTAATGAAGAAAATATCGTTGGTAAAATAGCGGTATTTACTGATTACTTTAATTTTGATTTGAAAAAAAACATAAATGTAGTAACAAAATATATAATTGATAATTTAGAGGAATATGATAGACAGGATATAGTAAAATGTTACCATCGATTATTAAAAAAATATGCTTCCATTATTAATAAGATTGATTTACCTGTTATGATAAATGATGAAATAAATATAGAGCGATTAATGAAATCAATAAAATTAAATATTAATTTTACTAATGATTTACTAGATAATTTATGTATTATTATAGATATGGAAAGAGAGATATCTATAAATAAATTATTAATATTTGTTAATTTGAAACAATATTTAACAAAGCAGGAATTAATTGAATTATATAAATATTCATTGTATCATAACGTAAAAATTTTATTAATAGATTCTCAAAGTTATGGTCCAACTTTAGAGTATGAGAAGAAGCTCATTATTGATGATAATTTAATTGAGATTGTGGTATAATGTAAATGGATGTATTAGATTATATATCATTCAATGAATAATATTGCTCTATGATATTAATAATAGATTTAATAATTTGAGGTTTTAGATCTATGTCATCTTGAATGGTATTAAAACATGATATTGAAAAGTTATTAAAAGATAAGGGTTTTAGATCTATGTCATCTTGAATGGTATTAAAACAGCGGTATTTGATGGAATAGTGCTTACAATGTTTTAGATCTATGTCATCTTGAATGGTATTAAAACATTATAATAAACAATGGGTTTATTCTCGCAGTTTTAGATCTATGTCATCTTGAATGGTATTAAAACCGTAAATCTATCTTTACCTAAATACACAGTGTTTTAGATCTATGTCATCTTGAATGGTATTAAAACTACTCACAGTATTAATGGGGTTATTTGCGAGTTTTAGATCTATGTCATCTTGAATGGTATTAAAACTGTCACATTTGCATTTGTATCTTCAACTAAGTTTTAGATCTATGTCATCTTGAATGGTATTAAAACGTATCTTTTTTTATGCGGTTCTTCCCGTTTGTTTTAGATCTATGTCATCTTGAATGGTATTAAAACATTTGCTGATGCAGTAAATACAGCCCATACGTTTTAGATCTATGTCATCTTGAATGGTATTAAAACTGACGATTATGTAGGACATGTTGTGATGACGTTTTAGATCTATGTCATCTTGAATGGTATTAAAACGTAATTTGACAACAACCACCCGCTTGGAAGGTTTTAGATCTATGTCATCTTGAATGGTATTAAAACAAACTAATAAAACAACATCTCATACTTTATGTTTTAGATCTATGTCATCTTGAATGGTATTAAAACACATAGTTGTGCAACCTGGTTATTCTCATTGTTTTAGATCTATGTCATCTTGAATGGTATTAAAACTGAGATTGCCTATGGTAAGTTGAATTTGATGTTTTAGATCTATGTCATCTTGAATGGTATTAAAACTATCAT
>CAJTRV010000003.1:0-55444 GCA_910578855.1 uncultured Bacilli bacterium | reverse complement strand
AATTCCTTAGTGTGTTTTAGATCTATGTCATCTTGAATGGTATTAAAACTATCATAAGAATCTCTTAATTCCTTAGTGTGTTTTAGATCTATGTCATCTCAAATAGGGTCAAACGTATAAGAGAATGGAGAAATATCATTCTTTTATTTTGGAATTTCTATTTTAAAATAATAATTATTATGAAAGGGGATTTTTATATATTTGACTATTAATTTTTAATTACTACTTGACAATGTTAGGTAGCTAATATACAATTGTAGTGTGAGGTGATTTATGAACGCACAATTTAAGAAAGGCGTACTAGAATTAATTGTTCTTTTGTGCGTCGATCATAAAGACCGCTATGGATATGAATTGATTGTCGAAGTATCCAATATTGTCGATATTAATGATGGTACTATTTATCCATTGTTAAAACGCTTGACCAACGAAAAATATTTTGAGACATATTTGGTAGAATCTAGTGAAGGACCCAGTCGTAAATATTATAAAATTACAGAGTTGGGCAAGAAAAGAGTCGATGAATTAAAAAAGAGCTGGTTGGAGTTTTCAGAATCAATTAATCATTTTATTAAGGAGAGTGAATTGCATGACAAAAAATAAATTTTTAAAAGAGTTAGATAAAAGTTTATATGTCTTAGCCGAGGTGGAACGAAAAGATATTATTAATGAATATCGTGATATTATTGAGGAAAAAGTAAAACATGGAAAAAGTGAAAAAGAAGCGGTCGAGGAGTTTGGAAGCATTGAAGAATTATCACGAGAAATACTATCAGCTTATAAAGTGAATCCTGATTATCATAAAAAAGACGACGATTTGACAGAAAGTGCGAAAAAGCTTGGGAGTGATTTTGATCATTTTGTTAAGAAAAGCGCGAAAAAAGCGACTGAGTTTAGTAAAGAGTTGGTTGCAGAGATCCAAGAAAACAATGATGATATCACGATTGAATTTGTCTTTGAATTATTGTTTAAAGCAATCGCAACCCTAATTATTATGTTTATTGCATCATTGCCATTTATGTTTATTCGGGAACTTGGATCTAATATTTTAGATGTTGTTATTTATCCAATTAATAAAATTTTAATTTTTATTTGGTCATTATTCGTGACCGTATTGTTTATTGGTTGTTGTTTACTCATTTTTATCGCCATGTTTAAACAATATTTTAATAAGAAGAAGGGCAAGGATGATTCTGAGCGAAAAGAAACGGAGGTTCTTGCAGCTAAATCAAAACCCGAAACAAAGGATAAGGCAAGAGAACAAGAAACAACTTTGGCAATTCCTTCTACTAAAGATAGTTCCTCTAAGAATGTAAAAGTAAAGAAGCAAAAAGGAACATCGTTATTAGATATTTTTCTAGCCATTGCTAAAGCAGTAATGGTGGTTATGTTAATTCCGTTAATTTTATTTAATATAACAATTATGGTGGGGATTGTTATTACAATATATATTATGGTAAAAGGTCTTATGGTTCCGGGTATTTTAATTCTCTTAATTGGTGTTCTTACTTTCTTTGGTTATTTGCAAATGATGATGTTCAATGTTATTTTCCGGCAAAAGAAGATCTATTTTTATCCATATGTTATTGGAATTATCTTAGGAATTGTCGGTGGTATTTTATGTTTTGATCAGGCAATTAATATGAATTACTATGATCAAGAGCCAAAGATGGGTTATCAAGTGGTGACAACTGAAAAGAAAATAACTTTTCCGACTAAAGATGTTTTTATTAATTATTGGGGTGATGGAAACTATTATGACAATGTTTCTTATGTTACCGATGATACCTTAAAAGATAATGAAATTTTATTACAAGTTCAACATAAAAAAGAGTTGAATACAGTAAACATTGAATTAGAACCATATGGATATATCTATGATGAAAATGGAAATGTAATTTCCCAACCACAGACGACAGAGACAACAAGGATTAATATATATGCGAGTCGAACAAATTATCTATCAAAATATAATAAAGAAGTTAGAGCAATGTTTATTAAGAACTTTAAAGAAAATAAGATTTATAATTATACAAAATTGTATACGACAGATCTTGTGATTATAACCAATTCTAAAACCAAGGAAAGCATTCAAAATTTGGATGAACTTGTTGGTGATGATGGAAACGTTTCATAGCGTTTCTTTTTTTGCATTTAAAATGTCGATGAAAATAAAATTCTACTTTTGTCGAATCTGTATAATTCTAAAAATAAGTGTGCTAAATTAATTGAGAGGTGAGAATATGCTAGAAATTGATATGGAATTTAGAAAGGGAATCTTATTTGTTAGACTACATGGAGAATTAACCAAGGATACGGTTCATGTTCTAAATCAAGAGGTGACCAGGGTCATTCAAGATTATCAAATTATTCATGTGGTATTTAATATAGAAGAACTTACAGCCATCGATCAAGCTGGCTGTACTGCCTTATATCATAATTATCAAATTACGACCAAAAATAATGGAAATGTCCTAGTTTGTGGTGTCAAAGATCGTGATATTAAAAAAACGATTGAACAACATCATTTATTAGAATTTATGTATGAAACGAGTGATGAGCTTACTGCTTTAGAACAGGTTCATCTATAGAAAGGGGTAATAATATGAACGAGAGCTTAGAAGTATTGATCGAAGAGAATGCCAACCTAATTTATAAAATTGTTAATATGTATCGTTATAGTGGGATTGATATAGAAGATTTGAAGCAAGTGGGGAAAATTGGCTTTATTCATGCCTACCAGCACTATAATGCTTCTTTTGATAGTAAGTTTACCACTTATGCTTATCTTCATATTAAAGGAGAGATCAGTAAGTATGTAAGGGAAAATCGCGGAATGAAAGTGAGCCGTAATCTAACTAAATTATATTGGCAAATTGATAAAGCAACGCTGTTATTGGCCCAAGAATATATGCGAGAACCAAGCCCAGGTGAAATTGCAGATAAGCTTGGTCTTGATGAAGATATCGTTGTCGATGCAATGTTATCACGACATACGATTCATAGTATCGATGAACCAGTTGGAGTAGGTGATAGTGAGTTATCACTTCATGAGGTAACCCCAGCTCCAGTAGAGGATGTTGATATGCAACTTTTACTTCAAGATGCACTTACCAATTTAACGGATGAGGAATATCAATTGGTAATGAATCGTTATATGCGTGATCTAACGCAAACAGAAGTTGCAAATCTTTTAGGAACTAGTCAAGTACAAGTCTCAAGGAAAGAACAGAAAGTGATGCAAAAGTTGCGGACTTATATGACATGTTAAAAAAATTATCAACATTAGTTGGTAATTTTTTCTTTGTCATAATGGGTAATTTTGTTTGGAAGCTCTTCCTCATTGCTTTTAAATAAGGCATCGCATGGTATTTCAAATAATTGGATAATTTGTTCAATGATATCTAATGATACGTTTCGTTTTCCACATTCTATATCACTCATATATGTTGTAGAAATATCCAATAGCTCAGCCAAATGTTCCTGTGTATAATTATTTTTAAAGCGATAATAGCGAATATTCTTTCCCAATATTTGTTTTAAACACATAATTTCATCTCCAATATTAGTGTAAAATATTTCGTTTTGAAGAAACATAAACCATGAGCGGATAGTCAATATTTCAATGATTATTTTGCTTTTTTTGTATAAAATTGCGAAACATTTCCATAATACAACTAGGTGATGATATGGATAAAAATAAATATGGTGATCTCGTAAAGCGACATACACCAAAAGAAAATCGTCTTTATAACGGAATGCTTGCTTTTATTACTGGAGGTTTGGTTGGTGTAATTGGACAACTACTAATGGATTTTTATTCTTACCAGTTTCACATTCCCGCAACAGAGGCGAGCGGTATGATGATTATAACACTCATTTTTGTAGGGTGTTTACTCACTTGTTTCGGTTTCTTTGATAAATGGGTTAATTTTGCCAAGGCTGGTCTTATTGTTCCGATTACTGGTTTTGCCCATGCGATGATGAGTGCGGCTTTAGAGTATCGTAAAGAGGGAATGGTAACCGGAATTGGCGCCAATATGTTAAAGTTGGCTGGATCAGTAATTATTTTTGGAGTCGTAAGTGCTTATGTGTTTGGTTTCATAAGATTTATGATATTTGGAGGTTAGACAATGACATTTCAATATAAAAATGTATATATCAATGAAGTAGGAACAGTAGCAGGTCCCTATGAAAAAAAAGGACCATTCAATAGTTATTATGATAAAACTTATGAAAACTTTTATATGGGGAAACCAACCTGGGAACAGGCAGAGTCTAAGTTAATTGAAGATAGTGTTGATGTAGTCTTGAATAAGATTGGGAAAACCAAATTTGATATTGATCTTCACATATCAGGTGATTTGTTGAATCAAACAGTAGCGTCTAATTATGCAGCATCAAGTCTTGGGATCCCTTTTTTGGGAATCTATAGTGCCTGTGCAACAAGTATGGAAGGCTTAATTATTGCTGCTAACATGATCGAAGCGAAGAGCATTAAAAATTGTATTTGTACAGCTTCAAGTCATAACAATGCCGCTGAAAAACAATTCCGTTATCCGGTGGAATATGGGGGACCGAAACCAAAGACGACGACGTTTACGGCTACCGGTGCAGCAAGTAGTTACTTGACGTATCATAAAAGTGGAATTAAAGTCGACAGTGGAACTGTTGGGATTGTAAAAGATATGGGCATTAAAGATGCTTACCATATGGGAGCTGTGATGGCACCAGCAGCGGCAGAGACAATATACCGGCATCTCATGGATACGAAGCGGGAAATTGGTTACTATGATCTTGTTTTAACTGGTGATTTGGGGATTTATGGGAAGGAAATTTTAAAAGAATATATGATGACCGAATATAATATCAATTTAAAACATTATGATGATTCGGCTTGTATGATCTATGATCCTAATAATAAAGAACATTATGCTGGAGGAAGTGGCCCTGCTTGTCTTCCACTAGTTGCCTATAGCTATATTTTTGATAAGATGCGAAAAGGAGAATATAAACGAGTGCTTCTCGTTGCCACTGGGGCATTAATGTCACCTTCGATGGTAAATCAAAAATTATCAATCCCTAGTATCGCACATGCGATTAGTTTGGAGGTTGTCGAATGATCTATGTAAATGCGTTTCTATTTTGTGGTTTTGTCTGTCTATTAGGACAGATTATCTTAGATAATACGAAATTAACTCCAGGACATGTGACAACGATTTTTGTTTGCCTAGGAGCAGCCCTAGATGCCTTTGGTATCTATGATAAGATTATTTTATGGGCTGGTGGTGGAGCCTTAGTACCGATTACAAGTTTTGGACATTCTCTGATACATGGCGCGTTACAAAAAGCAGCAGATTTCGGGGTTATGGGATTGTTAATGGGAATGTTTGACTTAACTTCAGCAGGAATTATTTCAGCCATTGTCTTTTCATTCTTTCTATCGCTCTTATTTCAACCAAAAGATTAGTTAGTAGGGGGATTATTTACAAAAACGGAACAATCTTTTTGTTCTGTTTTTATAAAATTTAATAAAAATGTGTTATAATGGATACGAACTTCCAAAAGGAACATAATGTAATAAAGGATGAGATATTGTGAAATTAAAGATAAAAACAGATTCGCGAAAGGTAGAAGATGGCGATATTTTTGTAGCTCTTAAGGGATATACAGTTGATGGGCATGATTTTATTCAAAAGGCCATAGAAAATGGAGCTGGGACAGTTGTCTGTGAACGAGACAATGATTATACTGTTGATACTGTTGTCGTTGAAGATTCAAAACAATATTTAATTGATTACTTGAAACAGCATTATAATCAATATTTATCAAAGATGAAAATCATTGGTATTACGGGAACGAATGGGAAAACGACATGTGCAAATTTACTTCATAATCTATTGAATCAAACGGGTGTAAAAACGGCTTATATTGGCACATTAGGATTTTATATCGGAAAGAAAATTCAGTCTTTACCCAATACGACTCCAGATGTCCTAGAATTATATGAATTTATGTTACATGCTTATGAAGTAGGATGTGAGTATGTCATCATGGAAGTAAGTAGTCAAGGATTAGACGATCGCAATCGACGGGTCGAAGGCTTTACTTTTGATATAGCTATGTTTACGAATCTAACTCAAGATCATTTGGATTTTCATAAGACAATGGGAAATTATGCACTTGCTAAACAAAAATTATTTTATAAATTAAAACCAGGTGGGGTAGCTGTTGTTAATTATGATGATCAGTATAGAGATTATTACCTATTAGAGAATAATAAAAATATTACGTATGGACTTACTGGTGGTGATTATCAGGCTTCTGATATTCAAATGACCAGTACCGGATCAAAGTTTACCTTGCGTTCAAATGGTATGGTGGAAAAGATTGAGACTAGTTTGATTGGTGAATATAACATTTATAATTTACTGTCGATCATTACAATTTTGTTAGAACTGGGTTATACGATTACTGATATTAAAAAAATGGTTCGTAAATTAAAGATGCCAGATGGTAGAATGGATACGGTTGCCTATGGAAGTAATAGTATTATTGTCGATTATGCACATACCGCTGATGCGATCAAGAAGATTTTAGATACGATGCATCAAGTAAATCCTAAACATATCTACGTTGTCTTTGGTTGTACTGGAGATCGGGATCGTTTGAAACGACCGATTATGACAAAAATTGTATCTGATTTAACTGATCATATGATTATTACGATTGATGATCCTCATTATGAAGATCCCAAACAAGTAGTCGACGATATGATTGAAGGGTTAGAACAGACCAATTATGAGGTGATTTTAGATCGCGCCAAAGCCATTCATCGGGGAATCGATTTGTTAAAAGATGAAGATATTTTATTGGTTTTAGGAAAAGGTCATGAAGAAGTAATTCTATTTCGGGATCAACGAATTCCCTTTAATGATAAACAAGAAATTTTAAAGTATTTAGAGCAAATAAAAATTCATAACGATTGATTATGAATTTTTATTATGTTCAATATAGTAAGCATAGTATTCATCAAAGGTAATCTTTAATTCTTTTATTTTAGTGGCAACATCAACGCCGACATAACGGTAGTGCCATGACTCATAGTCATATCCCGTAATTTCTTCTTTGCCTTCAGGATAACGGAGAATAAAGCCATATTGGTGGGCATGTTCCTGCATCCATTTGAATTCCTCTGTATCGGTAAAATCATTAAATACACTTCCATAAGTTGCGATATCAAGTGTAAGGCCTGTTTGATGTTCGGAGTGTCCAGGTCTAGCAGAGATACTGTCAGCCCAGGCTTGTCCTTGTTGGGCTTTGTAATGTTTCCAAAGTTCATCTTGGTATTCATAGTCACGATAAGAAGAAGTGACGATCAAGTTTAGGCCCTGTTGTTTGGCGGCTTGATACATATCCATATAGTGATCATATACTTCTTTGATGACAGCATTTTCTCCATAGGAATATTGATTACTAATAGTTACCAAATTTTGAGGTGTATAATCATTAGTGAGGGCATAGTATTTATTTACCAACATTATTGTTTGCTTCTTGGTATCAGTTTTCTTTGGTTGTTGATAATAATCTCGATCCCGATTTACGTTGACCATAGTTACGACCATTGCCATGGAGAGTTCTGGATGTTTCTTTTGATAGTTAAGATAACGATCTAGATACGCTGGAATGACGTATTGTTCTTTTAATAAGGCAGGAATATGGGTGTGATAATCGTGTTTTAAAGCAACCGCAATTTTATCATGATCTAGTTTGAGAAGATCATTGATTTCTTTTGTTTGGTAGCCGATTTTTGCTAACTGGTAAGAATCTTGATTGGTATAGTGATACCCATAGATACCAATTACGATTAGGACAATCATTAGAATAATAATACGGATTTTCTTTCGCCGTAATGCACGTTTTCGTTTCATAACTTCACCTTATTTATCATAACAGATATTATGAAGTGGTGCAATCACCGAAATGTATTTTTGTCATAAATTACTGTAGAGGTGTTTTTATGGATATAAAGTATGATTCTAGAAAGGTGACTTATGGCGATACGTTTGTGGCTATGCGGGGGTTTTTATCTGATGGCCATGATTATATTGCTGATGCGATTGCACGTGGTGCCAAAAGGATCGTGGCTGAACATGGTACTTATGAAGTTGATACCTTGATTGTCAAAGATACTAGGGAATATTTAACAAAGTATTTGAAGGAAACTTATCAAGAACAGTTAAAATCATTAAAATTAATTGGAATGACAGGAACCAATGGAAAAACGACAACCTGTTTTTTGATCTATCAAGCACTTCGAAGTCTCGGAATAAAATGTGCCTATATTGGAACGATTGGATTTTATATCGATGATTTAGTGGAAGAATTACAAAATACAACACCGGATATTTTAGAATTATATGAAATGTTACTTACTTGTCAGAAGGAGGACTGTCAGTATGTCATTATGGAAGTAAGTAGCCATGCGTTAGATATGAATCGGATTGGTGACTTAGAATTTGATGTAGCAATCTTTAGTAATCTGACCAAAGATCATTTGGATTATCATCTAGATATGAAAAGTTATGCATTAGCCAAGCAAAAATTATTTTATCATTTAAAATATAATGGTCTAGCTCTTGTCAATGCAGATGATGATTATAAATCGTTCTTTTTAGTACATAATAATACTATTACATATGGGTTAACAGATGGAGATTATCGTCTTTGTGACTACAAGATTGATATTCATGGTAGTCAGTTTACGATAGATGGAACAACTTATCATACGACTTTAATTGGAAAACATAATTTATATAATGTCCTTGTGGTGATTGTTTTATTAAAAAAATTACAAGTTCCAGAAGCAAAAATTGTCACTATTATTGAATCATTACAGGCTCCAACTGGTCGCATGGAAATGATTCCTTATCAAGAAAACATCATTGTTGTCGATTATGCACATACACCAGATGCGGTCAGTAATATTATTTCAGCTTTTCAAGAGATAACACATCATCATCTATATACAGTCTTAGGATGTGGTGGAAATCGTGATAAAACGAAACGACCAATTATGGCTAAAATAGCCACTGATTTATCGACAAATGTGATTTTTACCAGTGATAACCCGCGGAATGAAGAACCGAAAGAGATTATTCACGATATGGTGTCTACACTTGACAATTCCAATTATGAAATCGAAGAAAATCGCGCAATTGCGATCTCTCGGGGTATACAAATGTGTGAAAAAAATGATATACTGTTAGTACTTGGAAAAGGGCATGAAGCATATCAGCTAATTAAAGGAAATAAAATTCATTTTAGCGATGCCGAAATAATTCAAGATTTAATAAAATAATAGAGGTGATAGTATGTTAATTTTAGCGAAAGCTATATTAGCGATGATGATTGGGTTTATGCTGTCGGTCGCAACAGGACTGATTTTAATCCCATTATTAAAACGAATGAAGATCAAACAACGAGTTAGTATTTTCTTAAGTAAGAACCACAAGGAAAAAGATGGAACGCCAACAATGGGTGGTTTAATCTTTATTATTCCGACTATTTTAACAGTTCTTATTTTACTATTTATGGGAAAAATGGAGTTTTCAGAAAACTTATTTATCGTAATTCTTGTCTTTGTGTTGTATGGGGTGCTAGGATTTTTGGATGACTATCTTAGTATCAAGCGGGCACACAATGAAGGATTAACCGAGATTCAAAAACTATTTGGGCAACTATTTATCGCCCTTGTTTTCTTCTTTATTTTTATGAAGAGTGGATCAGAACCTATTTTCGATGTTCATACTTTGGGAATTAAAATTGATATGGGTTGGTTTTATGGAATTTTCTTGTTATTTATTTTAGTTGCGAGTAGTAATGCAGTTAATTTAACCGATGGCTTAGATGGTCTTGCAGGAGGCTTATCGCTTATTGCTTTTCTTGCTTTTGGGTTAATTAGCTGGAATTCCAAATTTGTAACAGGAAGTGCTGATATTGCCATCTTTTGTTTTATTCTTGTTGGTTCACTACTAGGATTCTTATTATATAATACCCATCCGGCAAAAGTGTTTATGGGGGATACAGGTTCACTTGCCCTCGGTGGAACACTTGCTAGTGTTGCTGTAATTACCAATCACGAAATTACGCTTGTAATTGTGGCTGGGGTGTTTGTGATCGAGACATTATCATGTATTATTCAGATGTTATCGGTTCGGTTTCTTGGAAAAAAGGCCTTTATTATGGCGCCTTTACACCACCACTTTGAAAAATTAGGCTGGGATGAACGTGATGTTGTAAAACTCTTTTGGACGGTCGGAATGATTCTCAGTATGGCAGCCATTGCCTTTGGAGTATGGATTTAAAGTAGAGAGATCTACTTTTTTTGTTTTTTAAACATCATTGAATAAACTAGTCAATTTATGTATAATCTTGTTAGATAGCAATTATTTATAACTGTTCAATGATATAAAGTGTTGCAAAATGAATATAAGGATGTATCCAAATATTATTTTATGAGTTATAATCTTTGGTAAGTAATTATTTATATATATTTAGTTTTCTATATAAAATGGAGGTTATCATGAAAATAAGAAAAGAAGATCAATTAAAAAAAACGACATTCAATCGGATGTGGAATACTTTTTTATGCAGTAGTATGGTTAGTATGACAATTTCAAATGCTATTTTTTATAATAGTAATTTTTTTCAAAAACCAATTGAGATGATATTAATGAAGAATAGTCCTTATGATGGAGCAGTAATTAATCCCGACAAAATTGATATAAATGGCATTGATCCTAAACATATTGTTAGTAGTGATGATAATCTTGAACTTGCCTATTTGAAGCAAGTATTTTATGAAAATCCGGACTTAGCTCTAGATGATAGGTTGTCTTCCATTTTTCTTTTTCTTGATCAATATATTTTAGATAATCCCTATTTTAATTGGGATTTGGCTTATGCCCGTTTAAAGACATTGACTACAACAGATAATTATATTATGCAAAAAATAACAAAGTCAAAGCTTCCAAATGTTGCAGCTCAGTATTTAGAAATGCCTAATTGTATTCAATATTTAGATTCATCCTATGATAGTGATATTAGTTTTCATGAATTTCTACATGCTTTAACCGTTCATGAAGATAGAGGATTTCGTTTTTTTACTGAGGGTATGACCCAACTATTGACGATCGAATATGCTAATTTCATTGAATATTATGACTTAGATGATTGTATTCTTCGTTATTTTGAACAAGACAATATAAACGTGTATACCGAGAATTACATGCTTTGTAAAATACTATGCGAATTATTATCACCAGAGCTTGTACTAGAAGCATATTCAACTTCTAATATCGATCTGTTAAGGAAGGCATTAATTGAAATAATTGGTGAATCTGATACTCAAAAATTTTGGGATTGTCTCCATACTTGTGATGAACAAATTTTAACTCGGGGACTTACAGATACAATGGTAAACCAGTTATTCGAATGGGTGGATCTGATTTATATGAAGAAATATGGTGAATCAAGTATGTTAAACCAGGTCTTGCAAGCGTATTATCGTAATTTAATTTCTTCTTTACCATCATCCTCATTAATTAAATTTTATTACAATTCTGTTGTGTTAAAGGAATATCCTGGAACCTATGAAATTAAAGTAACAGAAGCTGGGAAAACATTAATTTTAGTAGATGATCCGCTGGTGCAAGAGCAACGTGCAAATAAAGCAATAAAAAAATAATTGCCTCTTTGCAATTTAGACGTGGCATGTTATAATGGTGGTAATAATGAAATAGAAGAGGGATAGTATGACGGAAACGTTAGAACAGACTAGTATGAAAAATCGTCAGATTGTACCACTTGATGATCTTGTTGTCGAGTTTGAACACCAAAAATTGATGCGCCAAGTGACGATGCGAGAGGCCACTCCTGTCTTAACAGATACAGTTGGAGCTTTAGAGGAACGACAAGGTGTTAGTGAAGTAGAGGAAACGATTCAGACACTTGAATATTCAATTGACTCACTTGCTCCGAAGGTACCGGTTGTGCCAGAGACGAAGTTAGTAGATATGAAAGAGAATGCAAAGAAACGATTGGCCAAGAAGACGATGAGGGAAGAATTAAAAGAAGTTCGCTATGATGATAAGCCAGAATTGGCTAATCTGGAAAATACGATTATTTTAAATTCGGAGATATTAAAACAAGATATTGAAGAGAGTCAAAAAGCGCAAGTTGTTTCGAAGAATAATAATCGTGGCAAGATACTGATTATTGGGTTATTTCTCTTTTTGATTTTATTTGCTGCCAGTGTCCCTTTTATTGCTCGTTTTTTTACCTAAACAATATTCTATTATATATTGTTTTTTTCTTGTTTCTTATGTGAGAATCTTTGCATATCTGCTTGGTCGTGCTATAATTGTAATGTTTAGGTGATACATATGAAAAAAATAGGGATTATTTTCGTTTGTCTTTTGTTACTAACTGGCTGTGGAATGGGAAAGAAGCAGAAAAACAAGCAGACGACAAATTTAGAGTTTGATGATGCATATTACCAAGTGTATGAACCTTATCAAAAAGGTAAGGGGAATAATTATGTGGTAAACAATGCGGTCAATAATTACGATCTTACGGAAGTAGAAAATACGCTTATGAATATCTCGAGGGAGTATTTTACGGTGAAAAATACGTTTTATCAAGAAGGACAATATTTGACTGAGACTGAATTAAAAGATCTCCTTAGTCATGAGAAATTAAATCAGATTGAATCATTAAAAGTTGATAATATTACCATCCAACCAACGTATATTTCCTATATTCATGAACAAAATTATCTATCAAGTAGTGGTGAACTAAAAGGGATTTCCTTAGCAGTTGTGTTAAATCCTTATCAAAAATATACCAATCAATATGGGATTTATCTATATAAGGAAGTGAAACAAGATACCTTGATTCAATATGGAAAAGAAAAGTCCAAAGAATTGCTCACCTATTTACGAAAAAAAGAGAAATTAAAAAATGTTCCGATTGTCGTGGGACTTTATTTACAAAATAGTCCTGATGATAATTTGCCAGGTAGTTTTAAATATGTTGGTAAGACAGAGAATGCCGAGGTTACTTTTGCTGAAGTGAGCTATCAATATCAATATCTTGATTCTGACTATGCAGCGAAACATGATGTTGATGCTTATAATATTTATAGTAATTTAAAGCGGAAGATTACGGAGCAATTTCGAAATATTTACACTTCATCAAAGGGGCTTTATGTCAATAACCGCTTAACGACTTTGGAAATTACGTTGACAACTAGTTATCTTAGTAAAAGTGAATTGATGTTACTCGCGCAACTTGTCAACCGGGAACTTGCCAATTTTAATAGTAGTATATTAGTGAAAGTATATACTAAGGAGAATAATATGATTACCTCGATGGTAATCAAAGAAAAAAATAGTTCAAAAAGTAATGCATATTTGATGAAATAGGAGGAAATATGAAACGATTATCAGAAGAAGAATTAATGCATGTTGCTAGTTTAGCCAGACTAGAATTGAGTACAGAGGAGATTGCGAAGTTTGCTACCGATTTGCCACTCATCTTAGATGATATTGAAAAAATAAAAGCGGTGATATTAGATGATGAGACGAGGGATATTATGATTAGTCCAAGTCAAAATACGAATGAATATCATATTGCTGGGGTACCAGAGAAAGTTAGAAAGGAAGAGGCACTACGTAACAGTAAATTATCAGATGGTGATTATGTTGTTGTGCCGAAGGTGATTCATGACTAATTATTTAGATTTATCGATCGCAGAACTTCATCAGTTATTAAAAGCGAAGACAATTAAACCACTTGATCTTGTATTAGAAGCTTTAAAGAGAATCGAAGAAAATGATTTGAATGCGTTTATTACATTAGATAAAGAAGGAGCGATTGCGGAGGCGAAAGCGTTAGAAACAGAAGAAGTTGATAACTTGTTATATGGTCTCCCGATTGCTATTAAAGATAATATTGTAACAAATGGGATGCGAACGACTTGTGCATCTAAGATGTTAGAAGATTTTGTACCAGTTTATGATGCAACCGTGGTAGAAAAACTTCGGAAAAAGCACGCGATTATAATTGGGAAGACCAATATGGATGAGTTTGCTATGGGGTCTACAGGTGAAACATCTTATTTTAAAGCAGCTGTTAATCCTTGGAATCCGGATAAAGTAACCGGAGGATCTAGTAGTGGTAGTGCGGCTGCTGTAAGTGGACGTTTATGTGCGTTTGCCCTAGGAAGCGATACTGGTGGAAGTATTCGTCAACCCGCTAGTTTTTGTGGGTTAGTAGGCTTAAAACCAACCTATGGTCGTGTTTCTCGTTATGGGTTATTAGCCTTTGCTTCTAGCCTTGATCAAATTGGTCCAATGACTAAAACAGTTGCTGATAACGCTCATGTTTTAGCGGCGATTGCTGGTCGTGATGAAAGTGATTTAACGAGTGGTCATCAACCAGTTGACAATTATACAGAGTATTTGGGAAAAGATCCGAAAGGAATGCGCATTGCGGTCCCACGTTACTATATGAGTGAAACGATTCATCATGAAGTCCGTGAAGCAGTCGAGGATGTTATGAAGCTTCTTTGCGATAGAGGGGTTACTGTTGATTATGTTGATATTCCTTATATGGAGTATGCAATTCCACTTTATCAAGTAATTGCCCTAGGAGAAGCAAGTAGTAATTTGGCGCGTTATGATGGTCTACGTTATGGACATCTAACCAAGGATTACCATGATATCGAGTCATTGTATAAAAAGACAAGAGCCGAAGGATTTGGTCATGAAGTAAAACGACGCATTATGATAGGTAGTTATGTCTTATCAGGAAAAAATGCGGATATTTATTATACCAAAGCGTTAAAGGTTCGTAAGGCTTTAACAGAGCACTTTCAAAAGATCTTAGCTGACTATGATTTAATCATTGGTCCAACCAACACCAATGTAGCATACAATGTAGGAACGAAGATGGATGATGCATTAAAGAGTTTTTACGATGATATTTTAACAATTCCAGTCAATATGGCAGGTCTTCCTGGAATGAGTTTACCAATTGGTTTTAATCATGAAGCATTGCCAATTGGAATGCATATTATAGGAAATTATTATGAAGAAGGAAAAATGTATCAACTTGCTAGTTACATCGAACAGGCATTACAGTTAGATACCAATCCAAGGGGGCGAAAATCATGTTAGTACCGACAATTGGAATCGAAGTTCACGTTGAATTAAAAAGTAAAACAAAGGTGTATTCTGATAGTTTGAATGCCTTTACACCAGAGGCCAATAAGAATATTACATTAATTGACTTTGGATATCCTGGAACTTTACCGGTTTTGAACCGGGAAGTAATTGATATGGCTCTAAAGGCATCTCTCGCTTTAAACTGTCATATCAACCAGGTGATGCACTGGGATCGGAAGAATTATTTCTATCCTGATTTACCAAAGGGGTATCAGATTACCCAACAAGATACCCCGATTGGATATGATGGCTATATTGAAATCGATGTCGATGGTCATAAGAAGAAGATTGGAATTGAACGAGTCCATATCGAAGAAGATACTTGTAAGAGTATTCATGCGGATACAGGGACAAAACTCAATTTTAATCGGGCAGGAGTCCCTTTGATTGAGATCGTATCAAAACCAGATATTGCAAGTGGAGAAGAGGCGATGGCCTATGTTGAAACACTTCGCTCAATTCTATTATATTTGGGGATTAGTGATGTAAAAATAGAAGAGGGAAGCATGCGGTGTGATACCAATGTTTCCTTAAAAGAAGCAGATAGTGATATCTTAGGAACAAAGTGTGAAATTAAAAATATTGGTTCGATTAGTAATGTAAAACATAGTATTGATTTTGAAATAAAACGACAGCAAGCACTTTTAGAACAAGGAAAATCTATCGTCGAAGAGACGAGACGATTTGATGATAAAACTGGAAAGACGGTTTTAATGCGGGTGAAAGAAACAGGAAATGATTACCGTTACTTTCCTGAACCAGATATTCCGTATGTTATCTTAACAAAGGAAGAGATTGCCGATGCGAAAGCTGCTTTACCAGTCTTACCAACGGTCCTAAAAGATAAATATCGGATGGCAGGAATCAATGATATCGCTATTAAAACGATTTTGGCAAATCCAGAGTTATGTCATTTCTTAGAGGAACTATTTACGACTACCAATCCAGTAATCAGTGCGAATTTATTAACCGGTGATGTGATGTCTTATCTCAATAAAGAAAAAGTGATGCTTCAAGATACAAAATTGACAGTGAAAAACTTTCATGACCTTGTGGTGGTACTTGAGAAAAAAGAAGTGTCTAGTAAACAAGGAAAAGAGATATTAGAAGTATTATTACAACAGGATATTCCGGTTGAGAAGATTATGAGTGATCGCGGAATGGTCCAAATTAGTGATGAAGATACTTTGAAGGCGATGATTACCGAGGTTCTTACTGCTAATCCTGATAGTATTACAGACTTTAAAGCGGGAAAAGATCGGGCAGTTAAATTCTTGATGGGCCAGATTATGAAAGCTTCTAAGGGACAGGCTAATCCGATGATGGTCAATAAATTGTTGATTGAACAACTAAATAGATATTAATTTGACCCATAAACATAAAGTATAGTATAATGAGTAACGATTGAGGTGGATATATGAATTTTTTCAAAAAGAATAAAAAGTTGACGATGTGGGTAGGAATGATCTTGGGAATATTGTTGGTATTATTCCTAATTAAGATTCTCATTTTCCCAGCGTTTGGATCTAATGCCTATGGCAATCGTTTAGATGGGATCAGTAAAGTACGAATCCATGATGATTCGATTACAAAGTTAAAGCAATCATTGGTGGAAAATACGAAAGTAAATGCAGTGACATATGATTTAAAGGGACGGATTATTAACTTTATCATCGATGTGAAAGAAGGAGTTAGTGTCGAAGATGCAAAAAAGATTGCTGATGGAACATTGTCTTCTTTTACCGAAGAGCAAAAAGAATATTATGATATTCAGATTATTTTGACTCAAGATACGGTTAAAGACACTAGCTATCCATATATTGGATATAAGCATAAAACAAGTAAAGGTCTTTTTTGGACCAATAATTAGTTAGGTGGTATTATGAAAAAAAATAGAGTGGTGATTTTTTTCATCGTGGCAATGATCCTTGGTGTAGTTGCCTTTGGGTGTTATCAATATTATTTTAAAGAAGATAGCAATTCAACATTGACTTTAGTAGAAAAACAATGGATTGAAAGTAATAAAAATAAAGTCATTGACCTTGGTGTATCTAGTACAATTCCTGTTTTTACCAAGGATGGAGAAGGTGTTTTCTTTGATTTCTTAACAGATATTGAAAAAGATACCAAGTTGGAGTTTAATGAGATTGCTTTTAATCCTGGTGAGAAAAGTGATACCGCGTATACCTTTCAAGTTGTTGATCGGGCTAGTAAACATGATATTCTTCTTTATCAAGATAATTATGCTTTACTTTCTAATACGAAAACGACTTATTATAAAGCGAGTGATCTTCACAATTTAAAAATTGGAGTTTTAAAAGATGATTTATCAGCAGTTAATCATGCTTTGGCTAATGGGAGTAATCTTACTTATCAAACGTTTGATACGGTTGCCGCACTTTTAACTGCTATATCCAATGATAAAAAGGAAAAAGCACTTGTTGATGCGGTTGTTTTGCCAAAAATGCTTTATTTATCAGAAATTGGCGCGCATGATAATCTTTATATTAGTTATAATATTAATGAGATGACCAAAGACTATGTATTTCGGTTGGGAAAAACAAAGCGTCTCAATACCATTATTAAAAAGTATTATACAAAATGGCAGAAGGAACATTATCAAACATCATTTTATACAAATTTTTCTAATGTCTATTTTGCTTCTAAACAGATCGATGAACAAGCTAAGAGTGCATTTCGTAGTAAGCGCTATGTCTATGGCTTTGTCGCTGGTCGTCCATATCACGCCAATATTGATGGGAAATTATATGGTTATAATATGAAGCAAATCAAGAATTTTGCTTCGATGGCGAATATCGAAGTAAACTATCAAGAATATCCATCATATGCGGCTTTGCAAGAAGCTTTGAATGCGAATCAGGTTGATTTATTCTATCAGATGAATGCCGATCAAACATACCGAATTGAAACAGCCAAGACGACTGGTATGGAGCAAGCAACCATTGTTGTTGCATCACCAGTGAATCGTAGTGTAGTAGTAAATTCATTATCGTCATTACAAGATAAGACGGTAGCAGTTGTCAAAGATAGTAAATTGGCTCAAGTATTAAAGAATGCTGGTGCTAAATTAAAAACATATCAAACAATTGATGCGCTTATTAAAAATAAAGAAAAGACAACGTTACTCGCTCTTGATTATTATAGTTTTGAATATTATCGCCATGATGCGCTTCGAAATTATAGTGTTGATTATATGGGAACGGTTGGTAGTTATGATTACTTGATTCGGGATGTCAAGGGAAATCAAATTTTTGCTGATTATTTTGATTTTTACCTTAGTATGGTAAATGATCATGGAACAGTGAATGATAGTATCTATACTTTATTACAAATTGGTAATAAACCGTATATTATAAAAAATTTAATTATCTTAATCAGTGCTGGTGTCATTGTTTTACTTGGATACTTGGGAATTAAAAAGTATCAACAAGTTCGTGATCAGGCTTCATCTGTTAGTAAGACAGATAAGTTACGCTATATCGATAGTTTGACGTCTCTTAAAAATCGTACCTATTTAAATGATCATATTGAAGTGTGGGATAATAGCGAAGTATATCCTCAAGCAATTATTATTGTTGACTTAAATAATGTTGCCTATATCAATGATAATTATGGTCATCAAGAAGGAGATCTGATTATCAAAGAAGCGGCAAATAAATTGATTAAGACGCAGATCGAAAATAGTGATATTATTCGAACCAATGGAAATGAGTTCTTAATCTATTTAGTTGGTTATGATGAAAAACAAATTATTACATATATCCGTAAACTAACGAAAGAATTTAAAGATCTATCACATGGCTATGGAGCTGCAATTGGTTATAGTATGATTATTGACGCGATTAAGACAATCGATGATGCGGTTAATGAAGCGACACTAGATATGCGTAATAACAAAGAAGAATTAAATAATTAAAAGAGTAGAATAGAGGAATTATGAAAAAAGTGAAGGAAATTATTCGAAAACTTTGGAAGATTATCACCAGAGATGAAATGCGGATTTTACCAGGGAATCTCGCTTTTTTCATTGTCTTATCAGCGATCCCTATTATTACATTACTGGGTGTAATTGCTTCGATGTTTTCTATTTCGATGGGGAATGTCATTGATTTTATGAATCAGACATTTCCGGCAGAAGTAAGCGAACTATTGGTTCCTTATATCAGTGGTCATGGATTTGATACCAATGTCTTAGTATTTATGGTAATTGGATTCGTTACGGCTTCTAATGGTGCTCATTCTATTATCATTGCCAGTGATACACTTTATCAAATCGAGCCAGATAGTTTGCTTAGTCGACGAATAAAATCGGTCTTCTTAACGATTATTCTAGTAAATTTATTCATCTTTATTCTGGTGGTACTTGCTTTTGGGAATATTATTGTATCTGAATTATTAGCACTCGATATCTGGAAAGTAGTGACTGATAATATTTATTTATTATTTATCTTACTCAAGTGGCCAGTGGCATTAATTGTTATTTTCTTTGTTGTAAAACTAATTTATACAATTGCTCCTGATAAAAAAATTCCCAGTCGTTATATGAATCGTGGTGCGATTTTTACGACTTTGGGATGGATTGTTGTTACGGCAATTTACTCTTACTATGTGACACATTTTGCCAATTACGATTTGTTTTATGGAGGATTATCGAATATTATTATCTTAATGATGTGGATCTATATTTTATCTTATATTTTAGTAATTGGGATTGCTATTAATACCAATACTTATGAAATGGTGGAAAATTCTACTAAGCATGAAAGTAAATAATTGGGACATAGTATAATTGGATACATATTTTATTACCGATATGTATTTCCATATAGACTACACTAGTACCGAGCATTAGTTTAACTGTGAACTAGTAAGTATTAATTTTTTTAGGTAATGAAGATCTCATGGGATCAGAAAGGAATTTTTTGTTCCTTTTTTTGTTTTGGGTGATTGTTCTTTTGGGAAAAGTATATTATAATGGAATAATGAGAGGTGTTGTGAATGAAAAAAAAGGGGACATCAATAAAACGAAATAAACGGGCTTTTACTTTAGTGGAATTATTGGCGGTAATTGCGATTGTTGCGATTTTAGCAGTTGTTACGATTCCGATGGTGATGAAATATATTCAATCATCGGCACAAAAAGGCTTCGCACAAAGTGTTTATCACGCAATGGATGCGATTCGGGAAGATTTAGCAGCTGATGATTTTAAGCAATTTCCTGATGAGGGGCTAGCTGCTTCAGAACTTGCGGGCTTGGATCGCAATCCATTTATTGGGGGGATGTTTTTTATCCGTGATGGATTATTATATGCTAGCAATGTTACCGATGGTAAATATTGTGCAAGTGGTCGGAAAGATCAATTAAATGTTGTCTTAGGAGACTGTGCTTTATTAGATACAACACCGCCTATTATTGATGCGCTAGTTGTTGGTAAGCGAACGAGTAATTCAATTCAGTTAATTGTCACTGCCCATGACGATGAATCTGATATTATCCGCTATGAGTATTCTAAAGATCATGGTAATACCTTTGTCAAGAGTAATTCTAATACTTATACATTTCAGAATTTAACCCATGATACGGCTTTTCCAATGGTGGTAAAAGTATTTAATGGAGCGGGAATGTCGACTACTAAAACACTTACGGTACGAACATTAAAAATTGATCCACCAACTTATACATCAGAACCAGATTTGGCATCGTGGTCTAAGAAAAAGGATGTGACGATTCATTATCCAACATCACGACAGGATAATTTTATTTATGAGTATCGAAAGGATCATGGAAAATGGCAAGATGTTCCTGTTGGTAGTAAGAAAATGGTGACTTTTACCGCCAATGGCGTATTAGAAGCTCGGGTTCGTGATGGTTATAATACCGTTGCAGCTACGACACTCACGATTACAACGATTGATGCAGATGCTCCAGCGGTTCCAACCTACCAGATCAGATATGATCATGATCAGGGAACGATAAGACCTAATTTACGTGACTGGACCAATCGAACATTATGGTGGGGAAACTTTAGTGCTACTGATACTGGTGATAGTGGAATCGATCATTATGAATATTCTAATAATTGTACTGGAAGTAAGACAGGGAATTTAGAAGATTCATATCTTCAGGATAAAACCATGGCGAAAACATACTGTATTCGTGCCCTTGATCGAGCTGGAAATGCGAGTGCATGGACTAGTCCAATTTATTTCAATATCGATAAAGACGCACCTACTGTGCCAACGGCGATTGTGCGCTATGATAGTAGTGGTGGAACTGTTCGTGGAAATACTAGTGATTGGACCAACCGAACGCTATGGTGGGGAAACTTTAGTGCTACTGATACTGGCGGTAGTGGATTTGATCGCTATGAATATTCAGAAAACTGTACTGGAAATAAGAGTGGTGATTTAGAAGCAAATTATACGTTTGTGAATAATACCAAAAAAGTATATTGTATTCGATCTACGGATCGTGCTGGTAATGCCAGTGCTTGGAGTGATAAGTATTATTTCAATGTCGATAAGACAGGACCGATCATTCGCTTCGATGGATTAATTATTACTGATGGAACGTCCCGAATAACATCCAATAGTTGTGATGGGAAAACATTTACAAGTAATGCTACCTGTGATATTTATATCTCTGCTTGGCGAGATGCAACTTCATATAAATTACAATTTGATACTTATACAACAGCAATTGACGATGGATCAGGTGTGAAAAAAGAACAACACACATGGGTTCATAATGGTGATAAAGGAACTTGTCTTCGTCCGAATTGGAGTGATGATCCAGGTGGACTTTGCTGGACCGCTCATAATTTCCCAACTTGGATTGAACAAAAACGCCGTTATATCGATAATACTGATAATATTGGTGTTGAGGTTACAATGCGTTATCATATTTCATACCATTATTAAAAAATGAATTTTGAAGTTGTGATTTTGAATACCATTAGGGTAATTAGTGAAAGAGCTTATTAGATGCTTTTTATGAGTAGAAAATAGACCAAAGATTTTGTAAATTCTTTGGTTTTTATATTAGGAAAATATTATTTATCTCTGATAATATAAATGGTATGGTGGAAAATAATGTTAAGAACCGTGAGACGTTGTTCATTGTGCTAATTTTTTTGATCTTTCTTTTTATCTTTTTTTCTCAATTTGTTGACAGTGATTAAGAAGTGTGCTATATTGTTCTTGGACACAAAAGGTGTTTTTATTTTGGAAAAACACATATATTAAAAGTAGGTGAAAAGATGAAAAAAGTAAGAAGATTTTTCATGGGTGTCAAGAATGAAATGGGCAAAGTTAGATGGACAAATAAAAAGGAATTGTTGAAGTATTCGATCGCAACCTTATCTTGTATTGTCTTTTTTGGATTATTCTTTGCCGTAACTGATTTTGTATTAGCGTTAATTAATACATGGATAGGTTAGGAGAGTAGAAATGCAGAAAGAATGGTATGTTGTAAACACTTATTCTGGTCATGAGAATAAAGTAAAAGAAAAATTAGAAATGCGAGCTAGCTCAATGGGAATGGAAGACTACATTTACCGGGTTGTGGTACCAGAGCAAACTGAGGTTGAAGTGAAAGATGGGAAACAAGTAGAAAAAGTTAAGAAAATGTTTCCTGGTTATATTTTAGTTGAAATGGTAATGAATGACGAGGCATGGTTTGTTGTTCGTAATACACCAGGAGTAACCGGATTTATTGGTTCTAGTGGGAAAGGAGCAAAACCATTCCCATTAACGCCAATGGAAGTGGATAAAATCTTAGGAAGTATGGGAATGAGTCGTTTATCGATGGGCAATGAAGTTGCTGTTGATGATAAAGTAAAAGTAATTGGGGGACCATTTGGTGGTATGTTTGGAACCGTTAAGTCATATGATGTTGCGAGTGGAACATTAGAAGTAGCAGTTGATTTATTTGGACAAGAAACGATTGTGGAACTAGCACTTACAGAAATCGAAAAAACAATGTAGGAGAGTAGAAATGAATGAATTAACATTAAATAATGATTCAATTTTGGATCCTGAAATAGTACAACGTAATTATCAGGATGTCATATTAAATTTATTTCCTTGGACGAAAATAGGGAAGGATGAAACCAAACGTCCTGAAGATTTTGAACATTTTTTTCAACTTTATGCCCAATATCGATCATTCATATTGGAAAGTTATACGCAAGAAATTAAAAGATATTGGTGCAAATATGAAGATCATTATTGTGATGAAAAATTAGAGATGATTGGTGTTCGTATAACAATGCCAGGGCTAAGAAAAGATGAGTATGATTTATTACTACAAGTAATAGAACAAGATTTGTTAGTACTACGGGATTTTATGAATGAAAATAATTTTTCTGGATTTGAAAAAACAGAGTTAGCGGATGTAATCTCAGCGGGAAATATTATTGTTAAGAAGACGGTACAACCATGTTATTTATTAAAATTTCAGAAAAAAGAAAATCATAAAATAAATAAACGATAGTGAAAATAGCAGTTTACAAACGTGGAAAAATGTGCTATTATGAAATGGCTATATATTATTTTTATATAGATGACCAAGTGGGAGAGAAAAAAAGTGATAAGCGGACACTCGTTTTGACCACTCGCGAAAAAAATTATTAGGAGGTGTTTTTCGTGGCAAAGAATGTAACAAAATTAATTAAGTTGCAAATTCCAGCTGGAGCAGCAACACCAGCGCCACCAGTTGGAACAGTATTAGGACCTGCAGGTATTAACTTACAAGAGTTCTGTACAAAATATAATGATGCAACAAAAGATAAAAGAGGAGATATTTTACCAGTTGAAATTAGTATCTATGAAGATCGTTCTTTCGACTTTGTAATTAAGACTCCACCAGCTCCATTCTTAATTAAGAAAGCAGCCGGGATTAAAAAAGGTTCAAGCAAGGGAAAAAATGAACAAGCTGGAACTATTACAAGAGCTCAATTACGTGAAATTGCTGAGACAAAACTACCAGATTTAAATGCCTATACAGTAGAAGAAGCTATGAAAATAGTAGAAGGTACGGCTTTAAATATGGGTGTTACCATTGTTGACTAAGTAACAACAAACATATAGGCTTGACCTATGTGGGAGGAATTATCCGCTATAAACCACAAGGAGGTAAAAATGAAAAAAAGTAAGAAATATTTAGAAGCTTCTAAGAAGATCGAAAAGAATAAAATTTATTCTAAAGAAGAAGCAATCAAATTAGTAAAAGAAACTTCGACAACTAGTTTTGATGCATCAGTAGAACTTGTATTACGATTAAATATTGATACGAAAAAAGCTGATCAACAATTAAGAGGGGCAATTGTGCTTCCAAATGGAACTGGTAAAACGAAGAAAGTATTGGTTATTGCCAAAGGAGATGCAGCCAAAGCAGCTCGCGAAGCAGGTGCAGACTATGTTGGAGATCAAGATATGTTAGATAAGATCGCCAAGGAAAATTGGTTTGACTTTGATGTCATGATTGCAACTCCAGATATGATGCCAGCATTAGGGAAATTAGGACGGGTATTAGGTCCAAAAGGATTGATGCCAAACCCTAAAACAGGTAGTGTAACAATGGATACAGCTAAAGCTGTTGAAGATGTAAAAAAAGGTCGAGTAGAATATCGTGCTGATAGCTATGGAAATGTTGCTGTTATCATTGGAAAAGTTTCATTTGATGAAACAAAACTACTTGAAAATATGAATGCATTTGTATCATTGATGTTAAAATTAAAACCATCAACAGTAAAAGGAACTTATGTAAAAAACATTAGTATCTCTTCAACGATGGGACCTGGTATTAAGGTTGATACAAATAACTTTGACAAGTAAATCAGATTATGTTATAATGGATTCGTCCAAAAAAATTAGATAGTACCGTAGACAGTAGGTGTTTTTAAAACTTAATTTCCTACCGAGGACTTATGAATTTAAGTTATAGTCTCTGCGGTTACCCTGTGGAGACTTTTTGATACGTACTATATAACAGGAAAGAGAGGTGTAGTATGGCAAACGCTAAAATTATTGAAAAGAAACAAGAAGTAGTAAAGGAGATTGTAAACAATGTAAAAGAATCTTCATCATTTGTTTTATTTGAGTACCAAGGATTAACGGTATCTGATATGACAGAGCTTCGAAGAAAGTTAAGAGAAAGTGGATCTGATTTAAAGATTTACAAAAATACATTGACAAAACGAGCATTGGATTCTCTTAATATCGATATGACAAGTGAGCTTACAGGTCCAAAAGCTATGGCTTATGGAACAGATGCGATCGCGCCAATTAAAGTGTTACATGATTTTTCTAAAGATCATGAAGCATTACAGATGAAAATTGGAATGGTTGATGGAGAAATCGCTGATATTGATATGTTAAAGAAATATGCATCGATTCCATCACGAGATGGATTACTTACTATGTTTGCAGCTGGATTGATGCAAAAAGTTAAGGATTTTGCAATTTGTTTAGACTTACATAGTCAAAATTTAGAGAAAGAAAATAATTAATTAAAAATAAGGAGGAAAATAGAATGGCAAAAATTACAAATGAAGATATTTTAAATGCAATTAGTGAAATGACAATTCTTGAAGTAAATGAATTAGTTGAAGGAATGAAGGAGAAATTTGGTGTTGATCCAAGTGCAGTAGCAGTAGCAGCTCCAGCAGCTGGGGCAGCAGTTGAAGAAGGACCAAGTACAGCTGATGTAGTACTTGCAAGTGCTGGATCTAACAAGTTAGCGGTTATTAAGTTAATCAAAGAAATCACTGGATTAGGATTAAAAGAAGCAAAAGAAATCGCTGATAACGGTGGTGTTGTAAAAGAAAAAGCTAGTAGTGATGAAGCAAATGAATTAAAAGCTAAATTCGAAGAAGCTGGCGCTACAGTTGAATTAAAATAATTTGTTTAAAAAAGAGGGTTAGCCTATACTAAATATTTAGTATGGGCTTTCACCGTTTCTTGAGTTAACTGGTATTCATGATTTATTTCAATCAGTTATGATAAAGATATTAAGTGCATAGAGAAGCGGTAATGTTTAGAAAGAGCAGGGGATTTTGATGAAAAAAACAAAAAAAGGAAATCAACTTGGTAATGTAACGGGAAACAATGATATAAAAAGTGCTTGTTTAAATGATTTGGTTGCAAAGTATTTAGATTCGTGTTCAATAGAATTAATAGAAGGAATTTGTGAGCAATTACATGGGTTATTTGTCAAACCACAAGAAAAATATTTAGGACAGTTGCACTTTGACGACCCATTTGTCCAAGTTTTGCGAAAATTATATGCAACCTATTTCATCTTAGGAAATGTTGAAGATTATAGTATTATTCGAACGGATATTGAACACTACCTTGATGTAGCTGAGGGAATATTGCGATGTTATTATGAAATTCCGGTTCATGATCATTCGAGGTTAGAACAAAATGAATTAAAACAAGAGATGATTGTTTATAGTATGCTTTATGAACTAGGTTATAATCGGGAACAAAAATCATTTCGATTAAGCCGCCGTCAATTAAAAAAGTTATCTTGTTTTACTGATTTTCTTCTACTAAAAAAAGTTCATTCCGTTACTGAGGTTCCAACTGATGATGGCATAGAGAAAAGAAAAATCAAAACGTATTAGGAGTAATGATAAATATACATTTTGATGGAAGAAACGATAGGAAGCGATAAAATGGGACATTATTTTATCAATGATGAGACATTGAGAAGTAACATAAAAGAGACGCATATCCATATTCGGAATCAGGAATACACCTTTTATACCGATCATGGAGTCTTTGCCAAAAAGGGCTTAGATCTAGGGACCCATATTCTATTGAATACTGTTTTGGGGGAATCATTACATGGTGATATTCTAGATTTGGGGTGCGGTTATGGACCGATTGGTATTAGTATCAAAAAGGAAAAGGCTGATACGAATGTTGACATGGTAGATATTAATAACCGTTCTTTAAATTTGGCAAGTAAGAATGCGAGCGCTAATGGTGTTGCTGTTTCAATTTTTGAAAGCGATGGATATACCAATATTACTAAGAAGTATGATTATATTATTAGTAATCCACCCATTCGGGTAGGGAAGAAAATATTATATGAATTGTTATTTGGTGCCAAAGAACATTTGAAACCCGGTGGGGAATTATGGATTGTTATTCATAAAGATCATGGGGCAAAGAGTACTTTAAAAAATTTAGCAGATGAATATCAAGTGGAAATTAAGAACAAGGAAAAAGGTTTTTTTATAATTAGAGCTGTAAATAATTGACAGCTTGCAATTGTTGTGCTAAAATTATAAATTGACGGCATATACTTATATATTGTATATGAATTTCGTATTTTAATATAGTTTATAGGGGTGAATAAATGGCTTATACGAATATAAAATCTGGGGATCATCGAGAGAGACGTAGTTATGCAAAGACAAAGAATGCGATAGAATTAGGAAACTTATTAGAAATTCAAAAAAAGAGTTATGATTGGTTTATTAACGAGGGAATTATCGAAGTATTTGAAGATATTTCTCCAGTAGAAAGTTTTACAGGGAAATTAATACTGGAATTCGGGGAATATTTTTTTGATGAGCCACGTTATTCAATCAAAGCTTGCAAGGAAAAACAGACGACTTATGCAGCGCCACTAAAGGTGGAAGCTAGACTTTTTAATGGCGAAACTGGTGAGGTAAAAGAGCAAGAAATTTACTTAGGTGATATGCCAATTATGACCGATTCTGGAACATTTATTATCAATGGAGCAGAACGGGTTATTGTATCACAGTTGGTAAGGTCTCCATCGGTTTATTTTGGTCGTGAAGTGGACAAGAACGAGCGTTTGGTTATTGCGGCCCAAATTATTCCTAGTCGCGGAACTTGGTTAGAGTTTGAAACAGATGCTAGGGATGTTATTTATGTACGAATTGATCGAACGAGAAAAGTGCCAATTACATCATTGTTAAGAGCACTTGGATTATCAAATGATGAAGATATCTATGATTTATTTGGGCAAGATGAGTATTTAGAACGAACGATTGTGAAAGATGCCAATAAAAATACCGATGAGGCATTACTAGATATTCATTCTAAGCTTCGACCAGGAGAACCATCGACATTAGATAGTGCGAAAAACCAATTAATTGGTCGCTTTTTCGATGCGTTCCGTTATGATCTTGCGAAAGTTGGACGTTATAAGTTCAATCGTAAATTAGATGTGTGTGATCGATTACTAGGTTGTAAATTAGCAGAAGATATTAAAGTGGATGGTAACTTAGTAGCAGCAAAAGATACAGTTGTTACCAAAGAAGTATTGGAAGTATTACGACCAATTATGAAAAATGGTTATGGAGTACGTGAGACATTAATCAATGCCGAATTAGATACATATAACCGTGTACAAGTGGTAAAGGTATATTCAAAAGTACATCCAGATCGTGTTGTTAAAATTATTGGAAATGATCAGAGTATCGAGGTAAAGCGACTTACGACATCGGATGTTTATGCCGCTGTATCATATTATTTAAATTTATTAGAAGGAATTGGATCATTTGATGAAATCGATCATTTATCAAATCGCCGTGTTCGTCAGGTAGGAGAATTACTTCAAAATCAATTTAGAATTGGAATAAGTCGTATTGAACGAGTGATTCGGGACCGAATGTCAACCCAAGACATTGCCGAAGTAACACCAAAGAGTTTGATCAATATTCGACCACTAACCGCTAGTATCAAAGAATTCTTTGGAAGCAGTCAGTTATCGCAATTCATGGATCAAACCAATCCAATTGCCGAGCTTACCAATAAGCGTCGTTTATCAAGTCTTGGGCCTGGTGGTTTAAGCCGTGATCGAGCAGGAATGGAAGTGCGGGACGTAAACTCGTCTCACTATGGAAGATTGTGTCCAATTGAGTCACCAGAAGGACCAAACATTGGACTAATTACTTCACTTTCTAGTTATGCTAGAGTCGATGAGTATGGATTTATTATGACACCATACCGTAAAATTGTCGATACGAAGTTAACGGACGAGATTGTCTATATGACAGCTGATGAAGAATTGGATTACTATATCTGTCAAGCAACTGTAGAAACAGAAGATGACGTGATTGTTCAAAAACGTGTTCCAGCTCGTTATCGTGGGGATAATGTGATGATAACACCAAAAGAAGTCGATTTTATGGATGTTTCTCCACAACAGGTAGTATCTATTACAACCCAAGGAATTCCGTTCCTTGAGCATGATGATGGGAAACGTGCCCTCATGGGATCGAACATGCAACGACAAGCTATACCATTACTAAAAGCTGAAGCAGCGCGTGTTGGTACAGGAATCGAAGCAATTGCTGCTCGTGACTCTGGTGCCGTTATTATTGCGGCTTCTGATGGAGTTGTTGACTATGTTGATTCGCGTAAAATATTGGTCAAAACCAAAGGTGGTATGGATACTTATTATCTTAGCGACTTTGAACGTTCGAATGCTGGTACATGTTACCATCAAGTTCCAATTGTTCGGGTTGGTGATAAAGTAACCAAAGGAATGAGTATTGCCGATGGACCATCAACTGATAAAGGGGAGCTTGCCCTTGGGAAAAACGTAACGGTTGCTTTCATGAACTTCAATGGATATAACTATGAAGATGCGGTCATCTTAAATGAACGACTTGTAAAAGATGATGTTTATACATCAATTCATATTGAAGTATATGCGACTGAGTGCCGGGATACGAAACTAGGACCAGAAGAATTTACCCGAGATATTCCAAACGTTAGTGAAGAGGCTCGTAAAAATCTGGATGAGAATGGAATTATTCGTATTGGTACCGAAGTAAAAGACGATGATATTCTTGTTGGAAAAGTAACACCAAAAGGAATGGCCGAACTTACTAGTGAGGAAAAATTATTACATGCGATCTTTGGTGAAAAGACACGTGAAGTAAGAGATACATCTCTTCGCGTACCACACGGTGGTGGTGGTATTGTTCATGATATCAAGATCTTTACTAAGGAAAACTCTGATGAATTACCAGCTGGTGTTAGTCAAATTGTCCGCGTTTATATCGCTCAAAAACGTAAAATTAGCGTAGGAGATAAGATGGCGGGACGTCATGGTAATAAGGGAGTTATCTCATTGATCTTGCCAGAAGAGGATATGCCATATTTACCAGATGGGCGACCAGTTGATATTTTATTAAATCCACTAGGAGTACCAAGCCGTATGAATATCGGACAAATTTTGGAGATGCATCTTGGATATGCCGCTCAAACGTTAGATATTCACGTGGCAACGCCAGTATTTGATGGAGCCAATCGCGAAGAAATTATCGAAGCGTTAGAAGAAGCTGGGCTTGCAAGTGATGGAAAAGAATGGTTACATGATGGTCGAACTGGGGAATTATTTGATAACCGAATCAGTGTTGGTGTCATGTACATGATCAAATTAAATCACATGGTTGATGATAAACTACATGCTCGTAGTACAGGACCTTACTCACTCGTAACACAACAACCACTTGGTGGAAAAGCACAATTTGGTGGACAACGTTTTGGAGAGATGGAAGTTTGGGCGTTATATGCCTATGGTGCTGCCCATGTTTTACAAGAAGTGATGACGATTAAGTCAGACGACGTTGTTGGACGGGTAAAAGTATACGAGGCGCTTGTTAAGGGAACACCAATTCCAGCAAGTGGTATTCCAGAGTCATTCCGCGTATTAATTAAAGAATTCCAGGCATTGGGACTTGATATTACGATTTTGAATGACGAAGGTAAATTCTTAGATTTAAAAGAATTAGAAGAAGAGGAATCTGATTCGTATTTGACAACGGATGAGTTTGAAAAAACTGATCTTGTTGTTGAACCAGAGGAACCAGAAGAATTAGAAACACCTACAATTGAAGTAGATGATGAAGAAAATATGGATATCGATGAAGAGCCATCTATTGAAGAAATAGAGGCAATTGAACACGATATGGTGGAAGGGGCTGCTGATTAATGGATGTAAATCAATTTGAAGGAATTAGAATTAGTATCGCCTCTCCGGATACCATCCGTAAGTGGTCTTATGGAGAAGTAAAAAAAGCAGAGACGATTAATTATCGAACGTTAAAACCAGAACGTGATGGATTATTCTGTGAAAAAATCTTTGGTCCAACTAAAGATTACGAGTGTGCTTGTGGTAAATACAAGCGTCTTCGTTATAAGAATATTGTCTGTGATCGTTGTGGAGTAGAAGTAACACGTTCTAAAGTACGTCGTGAACGAATGGGACATATTGAACTAGCAGCTCCTGTTAGTCATATATGGTTCTTTAAAGGGGTACCATCACGAATGGGATTGGTACTTGATATGAGTCCTCGGGATTTAGAAGAGGTATTATACTTTGTATCTTATGTTGTCTTAGATCCTGGGGCTGCACCCCTTGAAAAGAAACAGACGATTAGCGATAAAGAATACCGTGCCTACTATGAAAAATATGGAAATACCTTCCGTGTTGGGATGGGAGCCGGAGCTATTCGTGAGTTATTAGAGCAAGTTGATCTTGATAGCGAAGTAGCAACAATAAAAAAAGAAATCGAGGAGATCAAAGATTCAACGAGTCAACGAAGAATTCGTTTGATCAAACGTCTTGATGTTCTAAGTGCTTTCTTGGATTCAGGAAATAAACCAGAGTGGATGATTATGGATGCACTTCCTGTTATTCCACCAGAGCTTCGTCCTATGATTCAGCTTGATGGTGGACGATTTGCTACAAGTGATTTAAACGATCTTTATCGTCGGGTAATAAACCGTAACAATCGCTTGAAGAAATTAATGGAATTAGGAGCACCTAGTATCATTATTCAAAATGAGAAGCGAATGCTTCAAGAAGCGGTTGATGCTTTATTTGATAATGGTCGAAGAAGCCGTCCAATTACAGGTCCAGGAAATCGACCATTAAAATCATTATCTAGTATGTTAAAGGGAAAACAAGGACGATTCCGTCAGAACCTACTTGGAAAACGAGTTGACTATTCTGGACGATCTGTAATCGTAGTTGGACCTAACTTAAAAATGTATGAGTGTGGTATCCCTAAA
The DNA here is from genome assembly GCA_910578855.1 of uncultured Bacilli bacterium. Lineage (GTDB taxonomy): Bacteria > Bacillota_I > Bacilli_A > RF39 > UBA660 > MGBC107952. The sequence goes on along the minus strand of CAJTRV010000003.1, from coordinate 23,063 downwards.
GAGATGGCCTTAGAATTATTTAAGCCACATGTTATTAGTGGATTGGTATCAAAAGAAATCGCATCTAATATTAAAGCAGCGAAACGAATGATTGAAAATCAAGATCCGCGCGTATGGGATGTGGTTGAGGAAAAGATCAAAGAACATCCAATCCTATTAAACCGGGCACCGACTTTGCACCGGCTTGGAATTCAAGCTTTTGAACCAAAATTAATCGAAGGACGTAGTATTCGTCTTCACCCACTTGTGTGTGCAGCCTTTAATGCCGACTTCGATGGTGACCAAATGGCAGTCCATGTTCCGATTACGGAAGAAGCGCAAGCGGAAGCAAGACTTCTTATGTTGGGAGCAAATAACATCTTATCGCCTAAGGATGGAAAACCAATCGTTACACCTTCGCAGGACATGGTCTTAGGAAACTTCTATCTAACGATGGAAAAACCAGGACTTCCTGGCGAGGGACGCGTTTTTAAAGATGAAAACGAAGCTATTATGGCATATGAACGGCGAGAGATTACACTTCATACGAGAATTGTAATTCCAGTTCACTCTTTTAGACATAAAATATTCCCAGATAGTTATATGAACAAATACTTGGTAACGACGGTTGGAAAGTTAATTTTCAATGAAGTGTTCCCAGATACATTCCAATATGTAAATGATGGAAGCGAAGAGAATATTACAAAGATTACCCCAAGTAAATATTTCTTAGAACGGGGAGTTAATATCAAAGAGGCTGTTCAGAATATGCCGATTGTTACCCCTCTTAACAAAGGAGCACTTGGAAAATTGATTGCCCAAATTTATAAGCGTTATCAAACGACTGAAACATCAGTTATGCTTGATAAAATAAAGGATTTGGGATTTAAGTATTCAACGTTGTCTGGAATTAGTATCAGTATTACTGATGTTCTAGAGAGTAAGGGAAAACAACAGATTATCGATGAAAGTCAGGAAAAAGTTGATAATATCAATAAGCAATTTAAACGTGGTTTGATTACCGAAAGGGAACGCTATGAAAAGGTTGTTGCAATTTGGAATAAAGCCAAAGATGAAATTGCTGATGAATTACAAGCACAATTAAATAGTCATCCTGATAATTCTATTGCAATGATGATTTCTTCAAAAGCCCGGGGAGATATGGGTTCTTATACACAACTTGCCGGAATGCGTGGATTATTTAATAAGCCAACTGGAGAAGCAATTGAAATCCCTGTTACGAGTTCATTTACGGAAGGAATTAGTGTATTTGACTTCTTCTTATCTACCCATGGAGCGCGTAAAGGAGCCGTAGATACAGCTTTAAAAACAGCGGAAGCTGGTTACTTAACGAGACGTCTTGTCGATGTTGTTCAAGATGTTATTGTTAAGGAAGAAGACTGTGGTACAGAAAACGGAGTTGTGGTTGAAGCCTTCATCAATGAACAAGATGGAACAGTTGTAGAAACATTAAAAGATCGAATTAATGGTCGTTATACCAATAAGAAGATTCTCCATCCTGAAACTAAGGAAGTTATCGTTGATCGTAATACCTATATTACGGAGCAGTTAGCTGATAAAATTATTGCAGCAGGAATTACCAAAGTGCCAATTCGAACGGTCTTAACTTGTAAGACAGAACATGGTGTTTGTCGTCATTGTTATGGTCGTAACCTAGCAACCGGATTCATTGTTGAAACTGGGGAAGCGGTAGGAATTATGGCTGCTCAATCCATTGGGGAACCAGGAACACAACTTACCATGCGTAACTTTAATACTGGAGGAGTTGCCGGTGGAGACGATATTACCCAAGGGTTACCGCGGGTTCAAGAAGTATTTGAAGCCCGTAATCCAAAAGGAAAAGCGACGATTTCTGAAATCAATGGTGTCGTTAGCAATATTGAAGAGGAAAACGGAAAACTCATTATCAGTGTTAAAAATGATGTTGAAACTAGACAACATACTTCCCACTATGGTGCAAAACCAGCGGTTGAAGTAAATGAAGAAGTAAAAGCTGGACAACGTCTTACCCATGGAGCAATCAATCCTAAGGAATTATTGGTGGTTACGGACCCAATTACCGTTCAACAATATATCTTATTGGAAATTCAAAAAGTTTACCGTGGTCAAGGTGTAGATATCGATGATAAGCACGTTGAGGTTATGGCGAAACGAATGATTTCGAAAATTAAGATCGTCAATTCTGGGGATTCTCTATTCTTACCAGGAACAATGGTAAATATTAGTGAATTCACCAATATTAATAAAGAATTGATCTTACAAGGAAAGAATCCAGCAACAGGGCGTCCTGTATTACTAGGTATTACCAAGGCGTCACTAGAAACTGATTCATTCCTATCTGCTGCTTCGTTCCAAGAGACAACTCGTATCTTAACGGATGCAGCCATTCACGGAAAAGTGGATCATCTAAACGGATTAAAAGAAAATGTTATTATTGGAAAATTAATTCCAGCGGGAACTGGGGCGAAAAAATATCGTCAGGCTACCTATACATTGGAAAATGATCTTTTAAATGAAGAACCACTTGAAGTGTTGGAACAAGAATTAATGGATTAGAGTAGAAGTTTTCTACTCTTTCTTATTATGAGATAAATAGAAAAGGAGTAGCAAATATGCGACCAGAACTTGAGATAAATATGTCAATGTTTATGACGTTAGTTGTTCGAACATTGGAATTAGAAGGGAAGTATTATCAGATTGATTTAGAACTAGCACCGCTTGGAGGACCATTGGGAAATCTAGCAATTTATGTATTGTTTTCCGAACAAGACAGTATTGTGTTTTATGCCCCATATCAAGATACCAAGGATGATATTGCGGTAAAATCTCTTCCCTATCAACAATTTGACTTAGTTTTATCGTTGTCAAACATCAAGGAGATGTTACTTAATAGCGAAACCGCTATCATCGATCACCCATCTTTAGCTAAACTATACCGTTTATTAGTAGAGGTAGATCAACTAGAAGAACCCGTGTTAACTGAGAAAATTTGTGATAAAATATTGGGGATTATGGAAAAATATTTGGAAGAGGTAACATTGATCGAAGAGAAGTCAAGAGTCCATTATTTAAAACCGGATAATGCCCGAGTTTTACAATCATCTTAGCACTTAAATTATGAAGGAAAGGGGGGGACCATGTGCAAGAAGAACTTCAATTACCAACAGCGTTAATTATGCCACTTTTAGCTGAAATTTTATCATTGGAAGGAACAGAATATCAGCCAATCTTGAAATTATCTTACCATGAAACAATGGATGATTTTGATTTTTGTTTAGAAGTGGCAACTTATACATTTCTTTGTGTTGATGATCAAAATAATAATATTATGATGGAACTATCAAGTCCACAGGAACAATTGGATAAAATTGGGGAAGAAAATATTGTTCCGTGTGAGAACTACCAGAATATAATATCATTGTCAGATTTATCTTTACTTAGCTTTTGCTATTTGTTAGATCATCCAATTCTAATCAAGTTCCATCAGCTACTAAAAGAGGTCCAACAATCAGGCACTTTTGTATTAACATCAGATATTTGTAATGAACTCTATGAAATTATGAAAATCTATGTAGCTGAAATGAACGAATTAGATGAAAAACCGAAAGTTCATTATCGTCATAGATAGGCAGATATTTATGGGATATAGTGTATATAGATGAGAAAATCCTCATACAATAAAAAAGGAAATACCTAGTTTTAGCAAGTTAGGTACTATTCCTTATAAACAGTGTTAGTACCAACTTAAACAGTTGGTGCTATTTTTATTATCATGATAATAAAAAGCATTATGATGGAACATAAATTTCTTTCTGCTGTTCTCATAAATCCACCTGTCGCTAAAAAGTAAAAGGAAAAATATGTAACATATAGATCATTAATTTGTAATTCTCTTTGTTCTTGTATTCTCAATTATTTTTATTTAAAAGTATTTTAGTTGTGAAATCATTATTTGTAGAAAAGGGAGGATCCTCCTCATCCCAAACTATTTTATACCTTGTTTCTATATAATTTGACAAAGTTTGGAAAGCATGTTAGGATAATGGCGTATAATTTGATTTGAGGGGAGAAAACTATGAAAGATTTCAAATTAAATCCATTTGCAGTACCAAAGGAAAAAGCAGTAAAATTATTTTTATCATCGGGGATTGTCATCGCCTCAGCGAGTGGTTTAACAGGATGTAGTGGAAATCATGATAAACCGAACGACACACAACCAACAACTCAGGATGTTGTTACTGAAACAAAGCCAGATACAAATTTAGAAAAAACACCAGAGGAATTGGAAGCAGAAGCACTACAGGACTTTCAAATAGTACCAGACGGGAAAACCTACAACAATGAAATTTTAGAGCGTTATAATAAAATTCAGGCATATCGTTATATTGTAAATCCTGGCCGTGATCAAAGTGAAGTAATTGAACTAATTCCGCCAACGGAAGAGGGTCTTGCTGAGTTACAAAAAAACGGAAGAGTTCATCAATTTATTGAAAGTGTAATTCTACCATGCTGCTTTGTTTTTTATACAAAAGATGAAGGATGGATCAAGACGCATCCTGGAAAAATGTGGGATACTAGAAGAGATTTTTATGTAGTTTCAAATAAACAATATAAATATATCAGTGATGAAGATTTATACAAGCTTTTTGGAGATGAAAATCCAGGGAAAAGTTTTCAATTTGGTGAAGAACAAAAAGATAAAGATGACGACAAAGTAGCCATGGTTTATAAAATAGGACAAAAAATACGAATATGAAAATACTCGTATTTTATTTTACTATTAGTTAACACAAAGCATAAAAATAATTATTTTTCTTGATCGGGAACAATTGTAATTAGTTCCCCTGGAAGACAATTTAGGTGGTTACAAAACTCTTCAATATATTTAAAAGAGATTGAAGTTGTTTCCCCACGGATAATTCGGTTGATATTTCTTGAAGTCATATTCATCTGTTGACATAGCCAATATTTGGTTTTATGATTCTTTTTTAAAAGCGCTTCAATATTTATTTTTACCATTTCAATCCCCCTTTCCATCCTCATTGTATAGTATGGCAGGTGTTGAAAATAAGATACTTGCATTACCCTTATTTTTGTGATATTATCATGATAGTGTAATGAGGTGGCAGTATGAAGGTAAAACGGATAGGAATGATATTATTATTGGTCATTATTTTTTTAATCCCAAGGAGTGTGCAGGCTGCGGGGGCTTGTACAGCAGTGATCGATAAGAATGACTACTGTGAGGAAACAGGTACTTATCGTGATCCTGACTTAGGAACGATCAAAAATAACAATTGTAATGCGTATAAGAAAGATATTGTTCCAGGATATTGTTATTCTATTTGCCGGGAAGAAGCAACGACAAGGTTTCCCAATAAAGTACCGTGGATTAGTGTTGACCAGTATGATTCAATTTTAGGAGGGAATCATTTTATCTGGGAAGAGATTGTCACTGAACGGAAACGAGAATGTGAAACAACAATTAATTGGGAGAAATGGAAGCGGGAATGGGAGGAAAAAACTGGTGGTGAAGCGGGAATTAATTTTCTCGTGATGCATATTTTCCGGGAAGACCATCAGAAAAATTCTGATGTTTCGATATGTGAGTTACTACAAAATTTAGATTTCAAAGGTGATAATGCTGATAAAAATAGTGATTTTTATAAAACCTTTGATTCCATGGGTGAAGATGCTATAGGGTATATAATGAATGATACTAAGATATATAATAAACAAAAATTATTGGAACATTTTGGATGTATACCAAAAACGGTAATCAAATCTGTAGAGGCTAATACAACGGTTGCTGGATATAGGAAACCAGATGTTCCCTTCGGGATTGATTCAAAAACACCAGAAGAGGAACGAGAAGCGAAATGTAATGCTTTATTAAGTGCTACTCAAAAGAAACGGTATATATTTAAAGAGACGAAAGATGAGGTCGTTGATCATGGAAGGGCTACCCAACGAACTTGTTATTTCTATATGTGTCCAAATGGAACGCCTGGAAATAAGAAGCCCAATAAAGATGGAACGTGTACCTGGAAAACGGAAGAACAGAAAAGTAAAACTGGTTGTCCAGCCAGGCAAGATCATATATGGTCAAGGGTAAAATATGAGAAGCTGGCAGTTGGGGCTTATGAAGCAGAATGGCAAACCTATTGTTGGCAGAGTGAAGATGGTGTTCCTTATAATTCGATTGATTTTGATAATATGTGGTATGACTATATTCCTGATGACGATGCCATTGGTGGCGTGAATGGTTATAAGTGGTCATTAAATGAACTCAAGAAAAATATTAAATACCTCGAAAATACATTGGAAAAATGTAATCTTGATGGTAAGGCTGATCGTGTTTCTGATACTTCAGCAATTACCGTTCATCACCAGGACATGCCTTCTAGAGCTTACGCACGAAATGTACCTCTAACAAAAACGCTTATTGAGAAGAAGGAAGCGGAACCGGTGAACACCAAAGCACATAATAGAACAATCTATAAATCTACTTGTCAAAATGTCAGTGCCTTAGATATTAATAAAGCCATTAGTATTAAAGATATTCCACGTATCTTGGGAACTACTCATTGTCAGCTGCAAGAATATACCGTACTGGAAGAATATGCGAATACTTCTATTTATTCGACAGTATCAGAAAAGTATAAGCATACAATGCCAGAAAAGACCAATCGTTATATTCAGAAAACCGATGGAAAAGCGGTTGATCAAGTACTTGGTGATATCGCCATAAATAACCGATATATTGATATTGGCTACCCCAATTATCCTGTTTATTATAAAACCCCAACGGGGACGTATCCCATAAGTCTTACGTATCAAAATATTGGGACTGATGGCCACTTTGTTAAGGAAGCAACTTATAGCTGTGAATATAAGGTAATTAACCGGCTTATTCCTTGTACAGGTGATGATTGTGATGATCCTGATTGTGTTGGTGAACACTGTGATCGTTGTTATGGAAGTCATTGTGAGAATGATGAGGGAAATACAGGGTTTGATGGATTAAATATTATCTATCGTCCTATTTCGTTAACCAATCCCTTTCCTGGGGAAGCAGGGTTAGGACGAGAACCCGGGATTAACTGGACGACGAGCGATATCGATCATTATATTAAGAAGAATCGTCATGTAAAAGAAAACGATGTTTATAAGAAGACGCCGATGTATTCTTTTACATTAACACCATCAGCAATTAGAAAGATTAAAAGCTATAATAAAACAACAGAGTATAGTGATTTTAACTTAACTTGTAGTAGTCAAAATAATGGGAAACGTTGTACGAGTAATTTTCTAAAGGAGATTGCCCATTATGGAGTTATTGTAAATCATGATCAATCGACTTGTTACAATGTTGGGCGTGGAGATGCTTTTTATAGTTGTGCTGATAAACCAATTCAGGACAATGTCAAATGTCTATGGAACCAGGAGACCAAGAAAATGGATTGTATGAATTGCTCCCTAAATCAAGGAAATGACAATCATAAAATTTGTCTGTTAGCCAAAGGAAAGAATATTTAGAATGTATCACTCTAAATATTTTTTTGATGATACACCAATTCTTTGAAACGTCATATAGTAAAGATAGGTGAATTCGTGTCAACTTGACAGAAAAGAAGAACATGTTATAATATACCGTGTAGTAAAAACACAAAGGGGTGTAAGGATGAAACAAGAAATGAATTATGTCGAAGTTGTTGCCAATTTGATTACGGTAATCGATGGGGAAGTAAAGATTTTACTTTGTCGGAATAAACGAGATCCTTATAAGGGATATTGGATCTTACCCAGTCAGTTGGTAAAGCAAGATATGATGATCGAGGAAGCGTTAGCACTTTGTATCACAAAAAAGGCCAAATTACCCGTAATTGAGATGAAACAAGTTGGTGTTTTTGGTGCATTAGAACGGAAAGTTAATAAGCGAGTGATTGGGATTTCTTATTTAGGACTTATCGATAGTGTATCGATTGCTTTAAAGCAAGTTGAACATTCGCTTGATGATTTAAATTGGTTTCCGATTAATAAGTTACCAAAGTTAGGATTTGATCATGAACAGATTATTACAGAGACGATCGTTCAATTACGGACGATGTTACGCGATTATCATATTTTAGAGTATTTATTTCCAAGTGATTTCTCGTTACCAGAGATGCAGCGAGCTTGTGAGATGATTTTAGATCATCCGCTAGATCGGCGTAATTTTCGTAAGAAATTTATGCAACATGATTTAATTGAGGAAACGGGGGATCAGACAGAAGGAATGAGTGGTCGCCCAGCTAAATTATATCGCTTTAAAGAACCGTTTGAATTACATTATTAGAAAGAGGGATTCTATGAATCAAAAGGGATTTGGAAAATTAGAAGTGATGGCTTTCTTAGTTGTTGTAGCCTTATCGCTTACGATTGTTGCTATTCTTTATAATCAAGTTATGTCTTCGGTATCACCTGGTGGAACAGGAACCGGAACTTATGTCACACCAGATCAAGATTATGAAAATGATGATACAGCAAATATGATTATGGCCGATGATTATGCATCGCTAGAAAAACAAATTGCCGAGTGTAGTGCGCCTTATTTTCTTTCAAATAGTCAGGAAGGGGATGTCGAAGTTGTGACGATCCTAACCTTGGTTCAAAATCAATATTTTGCAGCAGTTCAGGCTCTGGATGATCCTGATATCCTATGTACTGGATATGTTGAACATCATAAGCAAAATGGTACCTATCAAACTTATCTAAAATGTGAAGATGAGTATGAGACCGCCGGATATGATGTTTTAAAAGATAAATAAAAAAGTAGGCGGAAAACGCAAGAAATGCATTGACAGGCATATACTAAAAGTGGTATAGTAGGTATGCATTTCATTTGAGATTTACTTCGGTAAATCTTTCATTAGAGAGAATGTGAGACACCTGGAAGTGTGTAGTAAGGAAGGAGGATACCAATGCCAACAATTAATCAATTAGTTCGTAAAGGACGTAAAGACAAAAAGCGAAAAAGTAAGGCACCAGTTCTTGGAGTTGGATATAACAGTCAAGAAAAGCGTTACACTAGTTTAAATTCACCGCAAAAGCGTGGTGTATGTACTCGTGTAGGAACGATGACACCTAAGAAACCAAACTCGGCGTTACGTAAATATGCACGTGTTCGTTTGAGTAACAATATGGAAGTAACTGCTTATATTCCTGGAGAAGGACATAACTTACAAGAGCACAGTGTTGTATTAATTCGTGGGGGACGTGTAAAAGACTTAGTCGGAGTACGTTATCACATTATTCGTGGAACCCTAGATACAGCTGGAGTCGATGCGCGTCGTCAAGGACGTAGTAAATATGGAACAAAGAAACCAAAGAGTAAATAGTAAAAATATGATAAAGAAAGGAGAAACTTATGCGTAAAAATCGTGCAGTAAAAAGAGATGTGTTAGCAGATCCAATGTACAATTCTAAATTAGTAACGAAATTAATCAATACGATTATGTTAGATGGTAAAAAAGGAAAAGCGCAGACGATTGTTTATAAAGCATTTGACATGGTAAAAGAGAAAACCAATAAGGAACCAATGGAAGTGTTTGAAGCAGCAATGGAAAACATCAAGCCAGCGTTAAAAGTAAAAACACGTCGGGTTGGTGGAGCGAACTACCAAGTACCAATCGAAGTAAGAGCCGATGAAGCACAGACGTTAGCCCTTCGTTGGTTAAAAGAAAATGCTCGTAATCGTGGTGGTCATACGATGGCTGAGAAATTAGCAAATGAAATCGTTGATGCTAGTAATGGAATTGGTGGAGCTGTAAAAAAACGTGAGGATACTCATCGAATGGCTGAAGCCAATAAAGCATTTGCTCATTACCGTTGGTAAAATATAATAAAGGAAAGGATTATTTATGGCTCGTGAATATAGTTTAGAAAATACACGTAACTTTGGAATCATGGCACATATCGATGCAGGGAAAACAACTTGTACAGAGCGTGTCTTATTCCATACTCATAAAATCCACAAAATTGGTGAGACCCATGATGGAGCTAGCCAAATGGACTGGATGGAGCAAGAACAAGAACGTGGAATCACGATTACTTCCGCTGCGACAACGGCATTTTGGAAAGGGCATCGTTTAAATATTATCGATACCCCAGGACACGTTGACTTTACAGTTGAAGTATCACGATCTCTACGAGTATTAGATGGTGCCGTAGCACTACTTGATACACAAGCTGGAGTAGAACCACAAACTGAGACTGTTTGGCGGCAAGCAGACGAGTTCGATGTACCACGAATTATCTTCTGTAATAAGATGGATAAAATGGGTGCTGACTTTACTCATTGTTTGACGACAATCAAAGATCGGTTAGATGTTAATTTTGCTCCAATTGAATGGCCACTTGGCGCAGAAAGTGAGTTCAAGACAATTATCGATTTGGTAACAATGAAATGTTATCATTATGATAGAGGTCCAGAGGAGAATGCGGAAGAAATTGAAATTCCTGCAGATGCCAAAGATATCGCCGAAGAGAAGCGAGCAGAGTTAATCGAAGCTGTAGCGGAATTCGATGATGAATTAATGAATAAATATTTAGAGGGTGAAGATATTCCAGTAGAAATGTTAAAACGGGCAATCCGTAAAGGAACATTGGATGTTAAATTCTTCCCTGTAATGTGTGGAACTGCGCTAGGAAATACTGGTATTAAATTATTACTTGACGCGGTGGTAGATTATCTACCAGCTCCAACAGATATTGCTTCTGTAAAAGGGGTTGATTTAAGTGGAAATGAAATGGAACGTCATCCATCTGATGATGAACCATTTAGTGCTTTAGCGTTTAAAGTAATGACAGATCCATTTGTTGGACGTCTTACGTTCTTCCGAGTTTACTCTGGTAAACTAAGTAGTGGTTCTTATATCTTGAATGCTACAAAAGATAAGAAAGAACGAATTGGACGTATCTTACAGATGCACGCTAATAACCGTACTGAGATTACTGAAGTATATACTGGAGATATTGCAGCTGCAGTAGGACTTAAGAATACGACTACGGGAGACTCTTTATGTGATGAGAAAAAACCAATCATTTTAGAATCCATGGAGTTCCCAGAACCAGTAATCGAGTTAGCGGTTGAACCTAAATCAAAAGCAGATCAAGATAAGATGGGAATTGCCCTTCAAAAATTAAGTGAAGAGGATCCAACATTCCGCGCTAGTACAAACCATGAAACTGGTCAGACGATTATTGCGGGAATGGGAGAACTTCACCTTGATATTATCGTTGATCGTATGAAGCGTGAGTTCAATGTGGAAGCCAATATTGGGCAACCACAAGTTAGTTACCGTGAGACACTTACACAGACAGCAGAGTGTGAAGGTAAGTATGTAAAACAATCAGGTGGACGTGGACAATACGGACACGTATGGATTAAGTTTGAGCCAAACAAAGACAAAGGATATGAGTTTGTCGATGCGATCGTTGGTGGAGTGGTTCCTCGTGAATATATTCCAGTAACCGATAAGGGACTACAAGACGCGATGAAAACTGGTGTTCTTGCTGGATATCCTATGGTCGATGTAAAAGCAACATTGTTTGATGGTTCATACCATGATGTTGACTCTAATGAAATGGCCTTTAAAGTAGCTGCTAGTTTAGCACTAAAAGAGGCTAAGAAAAAGTGTAGTCCAGTACTTCTCGAACCAATTATGAAAGTTCAAGTGGTTGTACCAGATGAATATCTAGGAAACGTAATGGGAGATATTACTTCTCGCCGAGGACGTCCACTAGGTCAAGAATCACGTGGAAATGCATTAGCAATCGATGCAATGGTACCACTTTCAGAGATGTTTGGATATGCGACTAGTTTACGTTCTAATACCCAAGGACGTGGAAACTTTACAATGGTGTTCGATCACTATGAAGAAGTTCCAAAAAATATTGCAGAAGACATCATTAAGAAAAATGGTGGAAACTAAGAGATAAATATTTGGGGGAAATGATTTCATTTCTTCCAGTATTTGTATAAAAACTGATGAAATTAATGGAAAGTACTTGATATTTTGCATTAGTTCATATAAAATAAGAGATGTAATTAATATAAGGAGGAAATTTATTATGGCAAAAGAAAAATATGACCGTTCGTTACCACATATGAATATTGGTACAATCGGACACGTAGACCACGGTAAAACGACTTTAACTGCTGCTATTACAAGTGTATTATCTAAAAAAGGGTACGCTCAATTTGAAGAATATGCAAATATTGATAAAGCACCAGAAGAAAGAGAACGTGGAATTACAATTAACACAGCCCACGTTGAATATCGTACTGACAAACGTCACTATGCTCACGTAGACTGTCCAGGGCATGCTGACTATGTTAAAAACATGATTACAGGTGCTGCTCAAATGGATGGAGCAATCTTAGTTATTGCTGCAACAGATGGACCAATGGCACAAACTCGTGAACACATCTTACTTGCTCGTCAAGTTGGAGTACCACGTATGGTTGTATTCATGAACAAATGTGACATGGTTGATGACGAAGAATTATTAGACTTAGTAGAAATGGAAATTCGTGAATTATTAAGCGAGTATGGATTTGATGGAGATGCGACTCCAGTTATTCGTGGATCTGCATTGAAAGCTCTTGAAGGAGAACAAAAATATGTAGATGCAGTTAATGAATTAATGGATGCTGTTGATAGCTGGATCGAAACACCAACTAGAGATATTGACAAGCCATTCTTAATGCCAATTGAAGACGTATTTACAATTACAGGTCGTGGAACTGTTGTTACCGGACGTGTAGAACGTGGACAATTGAAATTAAATGATGAAATTGAAATCGTTGGTATTAAAGAAACTCAAAAAGCAGTTGTTACAGGAATCGAAATGTTCCGTAAACAATTGGATTATGCAGAAGCTGGAGACAATGCTGGAGTATTATTACGTGGTATTTCTCGAGAAGAGGTAGAACGTGGTCAAGTATTGTGTAAACCAGGTAGTGTTAATCCACATAAGAAATTCAAAGCACAAGTATATGTACTTAGCAAAGAAGAAGGTGGAAGACATACTCCATTCTTCAGTAACTACCGTCCTCAGTTCTATTTCAGAACAACTGATGTTACAGGAGTTATTGAATTACCTGAAGGTGTAGAAATGGTTATGCCTGGAGACAATGTTGAAATGACAGTAGAATTAATTGCTCCAATCGCGATCGAAAATGGAACGAAGTTCTCTATTCGTGAAGGTGGAAGAACAGTTGGTGCTGGTAACGTTTCTGACATTATCGAATAATGAAACCAATTAAAGACAAGTATTTTGCTTGTCTTTTCTATTTGACTCTAAGTAGTAGAAGTGATAAAATATTACTTATTCGGAGGGATAATATGGAAGAACCAAAAAAAGAACCATTATACGTTGAAAGTGTAACATCACTTGATACTGATTTTTCATTAGAAGATAAAAATTATGCTTTAGAGGCAACTTATGTTTTAATTGGGGCTACTGTTGCTTCGACTTTGACATTAGCGATGACCAATCAATTCAAGACGCCTGCAGTTTTGATACCAATTATTTCTGGATTAGGAGCGATCTTTTATGGATATGAGGCTTATCAAATGCATCATAATAATAGTAAGGTGAAACAGAAATAATGGGAATTGAAAAGAATAGTATTGTAAAACTTACTGATGACAAAGCCTATTTTGTTTTAGAGACGGCAATGATCGATCAAAAGAAATATGTTTATTTAATGGCCAAAGAAGAGCCTAATCATTTTCAATTTTATGAAGAATCACTTGATGATGAGGGCTTGAAATTAACACCAGTTGATGATCCTGATGAAGTGGCCCGCATTGGAATGCAATTTCTGGAGATTATGAAACAAAATCTTCAAAATAGAACTTCTTAATAAAGATAAAAGCAGTCATGCTGAAAAATGTGTTATAGCTAGTGTAGGTTTGTGCAAGAAGGAGACGGGAACATATTCTCGTTTTTTTTCATGATACAATAAAAAAAGACCCCTGATTACGTTGTAATAGGTGTCATTATATTTTATGATTTGGTTACTAATTTACGAATGGGAGCTGCATTGCGATATAAGAAATATAGGGCATGATTCGTAATTAATTCTAGGTCACCGATATATTCATATATCTTAGGAGAAAATCCCATTTTAAATTGATTTAATCCTTGGTAAGGATTTTCTTTCCTATCTAGGGCAGTCATTCCGCCGAGATTAAAGCGTTTATAGCCTAGGTTCGCATAGCGTTCAATCAGTTGCCAAATAAGAAGATGTTTGGCATTAAATGATTTAAATTTAGGGTCATAACCATCCATTAAAACGGTAACTTCATCTTGGTGTCTTACTACTAACATTGTTGCAGTAACAATACCATCTGGATATTCTGCTAGTAAATTAGTGGCTCGAATGAGTTCTTCTTTATAATGGGCGAACTCGCGATCAAGTTTCATCTTCCGATTGAGTAAAATATCTTTCTTTGGGGTATCTTTGGTCTGAATAATTTGATTGATCTTCAGTAATTTTTGCTCTAAATGTTCATAAGTTTGTTTTGTCCGTTTTAAATATTGCTCGGTATTTAATTTGGCATAATAGTAATCGATTTTATTACTTTTTCCAAAGAAGTAGTAGCAATCTTGAAAATATTTCAGTGATCGTGGATACTTTGTTTTGACGTGTAAATATAGATAATCTAAATTTTGTTCATTTCCTTTATAGATCTGAATCCCTTTGTCGACTGCACTACGAATTTTTGTACGAACTTCTTTTTTTAAATTACCAAATATTTCATAGTAGGGAATACTCATATCAATGATGGCTTCATAACGAGGTTTTAATGCTTCAAAGTAATGATTATATCCCATATGGAAATAATTATTTTGTTTTAAGGTTGTATATATCATATCATACTCTAAATTAGAATTGGTAATGTTAGTCTTAGTATCTTTAATCGTTTTTGGAATGATTGGACACAATTTGACCGCGATAACATCGCGTTTTTTGAGATATCGTTTTAATTCTGTTGTAAATTGTTTTACTAAGGTTGAATTGCGATAGTCTAATAAAAAACCACGGGGAGCATAGGCATATTTGAAGCCATGAATCTTATGAATTAATATGAGTGTTGCCCCAACGATTTGATTTTGCTCAATCAATCCTAGGAAAAGACTGGTATAGTTTTGATTGTTCATAACAAAAGCATACTCTGGTGTTTGATAAATACTAGAAGGGCGATAGTAATTAGAGAACTGTCTAAATTCTTCGTTGGTGAGTTCGCGCATCATAATAGCTGCTCCTTTCTGATTTCAATACATATTATAGTATTATATCATAAAAGCAAAAGACAATACAATTATTGTATCATTGTTTTGGAAAGATGTGGGCATATTTCATGTAAATAAATGCTCTAAAGGTTAACAATCTAGCGGTAAAGTGATATAATAATAAAGGAGAGTGAATCATATGTTTGAAAAGAAAAAGATTTTTATCCTAGGAATGGCGAAGAGTGGCTATGAGGCAGCTTCGTTATTGGCTCAACATCAAAATCAAATATTAATCACCGATCAAAAGGAACAAGATGCCAGCATGGTTGCGGAATTGCGGAAACTAGGTGTGGATTATGTTGTTACAGATGATCCGTGTTCGTTGTTTGATGATACCTATGATTATATGATTAAAAATCCGGGAATTTGTCGAGATCATGAATGTGTTCAAAAAGCCTTGGAACTTGGTGTTCCCGTCATCAACGAAATGGAAATGGCGTATCATTTTTTACCAGATGATGTTCATATTATCGGGATTACCGGTTCTAATGGAAAAACAACGACAGCAACTATCTTATATGAATTTTTAAAAGAAGCTGCATTACCAGTTCATTTGGGCGGAAATATTGGGTATCCTTTATCTAGCCTTGTCAATCAGGTCAAGACTGGTGATATCTTAGTTCTAGAGATATCAGATCATCAGTTACATGACATGTATGAATTTAAAACCGAGATCAGTGTGCTAACTAATTTAACACCGACTCATATTGATTTTAATAAGACATATGAACGTTACAAAGAGATGAAAAAGCGCATCTTTCAACATCATACGAAAAAAAATCTGGCTATCATCAATCGTGATTGCCCTGATTCTTTAGAACTTACAAACGATATCGCATCTCAAAAACTATATTTTTCGTGTATTGAAGATGCAGATATTAAGATAAATGAGCAAGCAATTTATATGGGTACAGAGAAAATTATTGCACTAGATATGATTCGCGTTAAGGGAAACCATAACTATCAGAATATTATGGGAGCCATTATTGTAGCCAAACAATTTGGCGTATCGAATGAGGTTATCAAACAAGTGTTGAATAATTTTAGTGGGGTTGAGCATCGTTTGGAATATGTTCGAAAACTGCACGATCGCGAATTTTATAATGATTCGAAAGCGACTAATAATCAGTCGACGATGATTGCCCTACGGTCATTTGCTAGTCCAACGATCTTAATTATGGGGGGCCTTGATCGTGGTGTTCCATTTGATGATTTAACGAGTTCGATGACCAATGTAACTCATGTTATCTGTTTTGGACAGACAAAACAGAAGATTGCGACCTATTGTAAAAAGATAAAGAAAGATTGTGTTATGGTAGATACGTTAGAAGAATGTGTCAAAGTAGCTTATAACTTATCAGAAGCCGGAACGACAATTTTATTTAGTCCAGCCTGTGCCTCATGGGATATGTATCCTAATTTCGAAATTAGAGGCGAGGAATTTAAACAATTGGTTAATCTTTTAGAAGAATAGATGGAGGAAATTATGAAAATAACAAATGTTAAAGGAAGAGAAATATTAGATTCAAGAGGAAATCCAACCGTTGAGGTGGATGTATATTTAGAAAATGGTGTGATGGGACGTGCCAGTGTTCCAAGTGGAGCATCCACCGGAAGCAAAGAGGCTTTGGAACTTCGTGATGGTGATTCCCAACGTTATCAAGGAAAAGGTGTTTTAAAAGCGGTTACCAATGTTAATGAGGTGATTAAACCTGCCCTAATTGGAATGGACGCTAGTAAGCAAGCAGAGATCGATCTTAAGCTAATTTCGTTAGATGGAACCGAGAATAAGAGTAATTTAGGTGCCAATGCGATGCTAGGAGTATCACTTGCTGTTATAAAGGCAGCAGCACTTAGTGCGGGGGAACCACTATATCGTTATATCGGCCCAGGAACGACGCTACCAGTACCGATGATGAACATTTTAAATGGTGGGGCGCATGCGGATAATGCGTTAGATTTTCAGGAGTTTATGATTATCCCCCAAGCAGATAGTATCAAAAAGCGGGTTCAAATTGGTTCAGAAGTATTTCATACGTTAAAACGAGTATTGAATCAGAAAGGTTATCATACGGGTGTTGGTGATGAAGGGGGATTTGCCCCTAATCTTAATAGCAACCGGGAGGCGTTAGATGACATCATGCTTGCTATTCGTGAGGCTGGTTATGAACCAGGAAAAGATGTCTGTCTTGCCCTTGATGTTGCGGCTAGTGAATTTTATCACGATGGCATGTATGAATTAAAAGGGGAGGGAAAACAACTTACTAGTCAGGAATTGGTTGATTATTTTGTTGCCCTTGTCAATGATTATCCGATTATTTCGATTGAAGATGGATTACATGAAACCGATTATGAAGGATTCCGATTGCTAACTGAGAAGTTGGGACATATTCAACTTGTTGGTGATGATTTATTTGTTACGAATAAAGCAATTTTTGCTGAGGGAATTAAACAAGGAATCTGTAATGCAATTCTTTTAAAAGCCAATCAAATTGGTACAGTAACTGAGATGTTAGAGACCATTACTTTGGCGAAAGAAAACCAATATAATACGATTATTTCACACCGAAGTGGTGAAACAGAGGATTACTTTATTGCTGATTTTGCGGTTGGTCTTAACTTAGGACAGATTAAAACCGGATCATTGTCTAGAACGGACCGCGTATGTAAATACAACGAATTAATTCGTATTGAAGAGGAATTATCTCGTTAGTGGTTATAAGAGAAAGCACGGAATAGGTGCTTTTTTTAACTGGTTCTTGCAAAGCTAGGCAAAGTATGATACAGTTGTTATAGTATAAGAGGGTGTTTTTATGAGAACGAAGCAAGGTTTTACATTGATCGAATTGATTGCGATTATTGTTGTAATTGCAATCATTGCGTTAACGACGATTCCCGCCATTCGTAGTAGTTTAAAACGAAGCGAAGAGCGAGCTTATGAAACACAAGTTAAATTAATTGAAAAAGCTGCCCTAGGATATTTTACTGAAAATCCAGAATTGGTATCATCAGAAAATATATCCGTACTTGCCAAAATATCATTGGCAGATTTAAAACGAAAAAAATTGGTTCAAACGCAAAAAGTAATTAATCCGAAAACGGGTGAATCTATGAATGGCTGTGTTGCAATATCACGTGATCGTTATAACCAATATAAAGCAACGTATTATGAATCAACTTGTAGTAGTATTTTTTAATAAGATACAAGATAGAAGGGAGGGGTTCTATGCATATAAATAAACAGGGATTTACTTTAATTGAATTATTGGGAGTAATTACAATCTTTGGTATTTTGTGTCTCTTAGCCATTCCTCCTATCTTGAACCAAGTAAATCAAAATAAAAGAACAATCAGCGATGCCAATATGAAGATTATTGAGCATGCTGCTCATTTGTACTTAGATAATAAAACAGCTGCGAATCAAACTTATTGTGTAACCTTGCAGCAATTGGTTAATCAGGATCTGTTAACTGACCCTATTCAAGACTTTAACAATGATAGTATAATTGCTCTAGATCGATATGTTAAAATTACGACTGATGCGAATAAAAAAGAGAGTTATAAACTATTAGAAAGCGGAGTAAATTGTACGCCAACTAGTACCACTGGATCATAGTCATTTATACCTGTGATAGTCAAATGTTAGAGTAGTTAGAAACTTGTCATATAACGTGAATCAAACTTATTGCACCAAACGAGTATGAATAATTATAAAGGTATGAAAAATATCTTTTTTATTTGTGCGAAAATTGGTATAATGAATAATAGGTGATGGTATGAACAAAACAAAAGTAATTGCTTCTATAGGGCCAGCCAGTCAGGATGAGGCAACGTTGAAAGCTTTGATGATGAATGGAATTGATGCTGTGCGAATTAACATGAGTCATGCCGACTTTGATTTTTGTGATGATATTGTTCGTAAAGTACAAACATTAAATCAGACGTTAAAGAAAAATGTTGCGATTATGGTAGATATCCCTGGACCAACAGTACGAATTGACCGTGTAAAAGATGGATGTGTTACCTTTAAAGCAGGGACGACTGTTTGTATTCATATGAAAGAGATTACTGGGGATCATACAAAGATATCAGTAAATTATCCTGGACTCGCATCCGATGTTAAGTGTCATTCGATTATTAAAATTGATGATGGTAAAATCATTTTAGAGGTAATTGATAAAGAACCAGAGATGCTGATTTGTAATGTTATTCAAGGAGGATTGGTCCGTGATCATAAATCACTCAATGTTCCGGGTGTTCCTCTTAATATTCCGTTTTTAAGGGATTATGATCGGCAAATTATTACTTATGCCCATCAAAATCACTTGGACTTTTTAGCCCTCTCATTTGTGCGTAGTAGTGAAGATATTTTAGAGGTGAATGATTTATTAATTGAACTAGGAAATGATCATTTGGGGATTGTTGCAAAGATCGAGAACGAACAAGCCATTGAGGATATTGACCAAATTATTAAGGCCAGTGATGCAGTCATGGTGGCCCGTGGTGATCTTGGTGTAGAAATTCCCTTTGAACGGTTGCCTGGTTTACAGAAGATGATTCTTCGCAAATGTCATATTGCTGGGGTTGTTAGTATTGTGGCAACAGAGATATTATCGAGTATGGAAGATGAGATGATTCCAACCCGAGCTGAAGTGAGTGATTTAGCGAATGCCGTATTAGATGGGGTTGATGCGGTGATGCTAAGTGGGGAAACAACGACTGGAAAATATCCCGTAGAAACGACGATGATGATGGAACGAATTATTGCGTCATCAGAGGAAGATATCAATTATTATGAATTCGTTGAAACGTCAATGCGGACAGAAAAGCAGGATATCACCGGGAATATTGCCTATAGTGTGACGGATTGTGCCAATCGCTTAAAGTGTATTGCTATTGTAGCGCCAACGGTGACCGGATATACGGCTCGTAAAATTAGCCGTTTCCGACCTAGTTGTCCGATTATTGCGCTTTGTCCTGATCCGGAAACCGCGCGATCATTGGCACTTCATTTTGCCGTTCAACCAGTTCATGTGAAGAAACTTGATCAACTGGACAAGATGATTCATGTCGCAAAAGAGTGTGTGAAAACTTATATCGAGCGAAATGAGGGACATTATATATTAACAGGAGGCTATCCATTTGAAGGGGTAAAACATACTAATTTTATGCGGATAGAGAAGTTGTAAGCAAAAAGAATAAAAAGGGTGATAACGATGTATAACTTAGGAGAGCATTTTAAACGTGATTTAAATAAAGCAAAAGCGTTAGAAAAGAATGTATTAAAAGGAAAAAAGTATCGTATTACAGTATTGACTGAACGATTGGTTCGGTTAGAGTATAGTGAGACCGGAACTTTTGAAGATCGACCAACAGAGATTGTTGCTAGTCGTGATTTTCCAACGCCAGAATTTAAGGTAACAGATGAACATGGGGTATTAAAAATTGTTACCAAATATTTTCGTCTTACCTATACGAAAGAGAAACCTTTTACTGGTTCAAAGTTAAATACGACGTCTAATTTACGAATTGAACTATTAAATACCGATCGTATTTGGTATTATAAACATCCTGAGGTTCGTAATTATGGAACACCGGGTCTTTCGACAGAAATGGAAGAGGGAAAGATAAAGTTTAAAAAAGGTCTTTATTCGTCTGATGGCTTTGCGGCGATCTATGATGATAGTGGTATTGTCTTTGAAGCGGATGGAAGCATTGAAAAACGGGCTTCGGATTATGTTGACGTTTACGTATTTCTCTATTTAAAAGATTTTGCGGCTTGTTTGAAAGACTATTTTTATTTAACTGGACCACCGGCTTTGATTCCACGGTATGCGCTAGGAAACTGGTGGAGTCGTAATGTTGGGTATAATGATCTTTCGTTAAAACAATTAATTGATCAATTTGCCGAAGAAGAGATTCCACTTTCAGTTCTTGTGTTGAATCACAATTGGCATTTACCCAATCGATTAGGGAAAAAAGATGTTTCATCAGGTTTTACATGGAATCATGACCAGTTTGTAAAACCGAAAGCGATGATCGATTATCTGCATTCGCAGGGGATTCGGGTAGGATTAGAAATCGATCCAGAAGCTGGTCTTTTTCCGACTGAGTCATCGTATGCGAAAGTGAGTGAATATTTAAAACCTGATGCGAATGGGGTTATTCCTTTCGAGGTAATGAATCCCCGCTTTTTAGATGTCTATTTGAAATTGGTGATTCATCCTTTAGATAATGACGGAGTGGATTTTTATCAGATTAGTTATCAAAATAAACATGATCTACAAAGTTTATGGCTTCTAAATCACTATCATTTCTATGATATGATGCGGGATTTTAAACGTCGTCCATTAATATTATCACGCAATACACTGGTAAATCCCCATCATTATCCAGTCTTGTATGCCGGTAAGTCAATTGTAAGTTGGGAGACATTAAAAATGGTTCCATTTTATAATGTTAGTGCTGCCAATAATGGTGTTAGTTTCTTTGCTCATGATATTGGTGGTTATTACAAAGGGATCGAGGATAATGAGTTATATACACGCTTTGTCCAGTTGGGAACTTTTAGTCCGATTTTAAAGTTTGGAAGTGAAGCTGGAAAGTATTATAAGCGTGAGCCTTGGCGTTGGAGTTATAAAACCGCTAAGATTGTAAAGACTTATTTAACACTTCGAACGAGATTGATTCCTTATTTGTATGCAGAGTCATATAAGTATTATAAATATGGAATGCCACTTATTATGCCTGTTTTTTATAAAACACCAGAGTATTATGATGATTTGCGTTACCGCAATGAATACTATTTAGGAACAGAACTCTTTGTTTGTCCTATCATTCATAAGAAAGATTATGATATGAATCGTTCTGTTCATAAATTCTACATTCCAGAAGGAACCTGGTATGACTTTATGACTGGAAAGAAATTTCCAGGAGGACGAGAATATGTATCGTTCTTTAAAGACCAAGATTATCCTGTTTTCGCCAAAGCGGGGGCGATTATTCCCTTGGGGGAAAACGATAATATCAATGATGTTAATCCTCCTAAAAACATGGAAATACATGTGTTCCCAGGTCAGAATAACCAATATAATTTATATGAGGATGATGGGGTTAGTGACTTATATAAACGGGGCTTTTATTTATTAACGTCGATTGAATATAATTATCTACCCAATAATTATACGATGATTATTCGAGCGATTGAGGGAAAAAGTGGAATTATTCCAGCAACCCGTAATTATAAGATCCGATTCCGTAATACTAAAAAAGCCAATGATGTTGTTGTATATTTCAATAGTCAGTTACTATCATATAAAGCATATATTGATGGTCCTGACTTTGTTGTTGAAGTGCGTGATGTTCCAACGATTGGACAATTAACGGTAAATTGTAAAGGAAAGGATATCGAAATTGACGCTGTTCGTTTAATTGGTGATGATATTGAGTCCATTATTAGTGATCTTGAATTAGAGACAACGATGAAAGAGAAAATCGATCAAATTTTATTTAGTGAGCTACCAATTAAGAAAAAGCGAATTGAAATTCGCAAATTAGGACGTCATGGTTTAGAAAAAAGATATATTAAATTATTCTTAAATTTATTAGAATATATTGGACAAGTATAAGGAAAAGTAATTTTAAACTTTTCTTTTTTTGTTTTGCATAAGTCAAGTAAAAGTAGACAATATAATCGAAAAATAGGGGGGGATAGG
>CAJTRV010000002.1:49257-79065 GCA_910578855.1 uncultured Bacilli bacterium | reverse complement strand
ATTTTAATTTTACAATTTTTCCTGAATCCCCACTTGATAATGTCATGCGATGAATTATTGACAACACCACAACAAGGACAATGATCAGGATTATAAGTTAAAATACCTTCAACTATCTTATAATTCTTATTTTTAATCATTTTTTCTTGGATGGTGTTTAAAATAAAGATATTAGGGTCTTTAATATTTAGTAAATTTAGGATATAATCATTATTAGACATGTAGTCACAACCTTTCAATGTTTTATTTCTTCAATTACATTGTATCAGATTACATGTCTTTTTCATAAATAAAAATAGTGTAGTGATTTTACACCACCAACACTATTTATAATACAACCTAATGAACTAGATAGCACATCTGGTTTTTTTTATGGTATAATGTGGTTACTAATATACATGGAGGAATTATGGAAAAGATAAGTGTGATTGTACCTTGTTATAATGAACAAGAAGCTTTACCAATATTTTACGAGGAAATTACAAAGGTTGCCAAACAGATGAAAAAGGTTACATTTGAATTTTTATTTATCAATGATGGCTCTAAGGATGCGACGCTAGAGATTCTTAGGAATTTAAGTACTAGTGATGATCGCGTACGCTACGTCTCATTTTCCAGAAATTTTGGAAAAGAAGCGGCGATGTATGCTGGGTTAGAACAGGCAACTGGAGACTATGTTGTTTTAATGGATGCGGATTTACAAGATCCTCCAGCGTTACTACCAAAGATGTATGATGCGATTGTTGAGGAAGGTTATGATAGTGTAGCGACAAGACGAGTATCGCGGGTAGGGGAACCACCCATTCGTAGTTTCTTTGCACGAATGTTTTATAAGATTATCAATAAGATATCGAATGCCGATATTGTTGATGGAGCTCGTGATTACCGGTTGATGACAAGACAAATGGTCGATGCCATTCTCTCAATGGGTGAATATAATCGGTTTTCTAAAGGTATTTTTGGTTGGGTCGGGTTCCAGACAAAGTGGCTCGCCTATGAAAATGTCGAACGGGTGGCTGGCGAAACCAAATGGAATTTCTGGAAATTATTTTTATATTCATTGGAAGGAATTGTTGCATTCTCGACGGTTCCTCTTACCATTGCGTCATTATTTGGAATCCTATTTTGTGTAATTGCTTTTATTTTAATTATGATAATTGTTGTTAGAACACTTCTGTTTGGAGATCCTACTAGTGGTTGGCCTAGTCTTGCTTGTATTTTATTTCTCGTTAGTGGGATTCAACTATTCTGTATGGGGATTATCGGACAATATTTATCAAAGACTTATTTAGAGACGAAAAAACGACCAATTTATATTACGAAAGAAACCGAGCAAACAAGAAAGCGCAAAGGGAAAAAATAATATTTTTACGATGTTGTTCAACAATTATTATGAAACTCTCCCCTCCTACAATCTAGAACAGAGCGATTATTGTATAAATAGAAGTAAAAGTATCAATGTTGAATTAATAAAATTCCTTAGATCATATGCTCAAGAGATGGGATTATCTAGTTCATTAAAACCAAAACTAACAAAAAGCATTAATAAAATTAAAATCGGTTTGTAGGTTAATAATGATATTTGTTATATAATTATATTGTGAAATTAAAGGAGGGTTAGATAAATGCAAATAGACAAGTTAAAAGACTTAATTTTATATCAAAGTGAAAATACAAATAAATCTATTGAAGTTTTATATGATAATGAAGATTTTTGGTTAACGCAAAAAATTATGGGAGAACTTTTTAATGTAGCAGAAAATAATATTACTTATCACTTACAAAATATTTTTAAAAGTGGTGAATTAAATAAAGATTCAGTTACTCAAAAAATTAGAGTAACTGCCTCTGATGGCAAAAATTACAATACTAACTTTTATAGTTTAGATGCTATTATTGCTGTTGGTTATCGTGTTAATTCAAAAGAAGCTACTGATTTTAGAATATGGGCAACGAAACAAACTCCACTTTGCTATCACAGGAATGACAGCACCAGAGATTATATATAATAGAGCTGATTCAAAAAAAGATTACATGGGACTTCAAACTTAGAAAGATGCTCCTGATGGTAAAATACTTGAAACAGATGTTGTAATTGCTAAAAACTATCTATCAGAGGAAGAAATAAAAGAACTTAATAATTTAGTATCAATGTATCTAGATTTTGCTGAAAGACAAGTTAAATTAGGTCATATCATTTCTATGCAAGAGTGGAAAGATAAATTAGAAATGTTTTTAACTTTAAATGAATATAACATTTTGAAGGATAATGGCAAAATTAAAAGAGAAATAGCCAATAAATTAGCGTTTTATGAATGAAAAAATGGGATTGTGATTGATTCAGATCCTGTTTTTTTTCTATGGGGTAGATTAAATATAAAATTTCCGTTATAATAACGGTGGTGGTTATATGCAACGATATTTTAGTCAACGACGACAAGCGGGTTATTTTGAATTACCAGATGACGATATTTATCATATAAAAACGGTGATGCGTATGAAATCCGGAGATCAAATTGAGGTTGTCTATCAAGAACAAGTATATCTATCTTGTATAGAAATTGTAAATAATATTTACAAAATTAGACAGATAGAAAAATTGGAACAAGGTGTTCAACATATTCCCGAAATCATTCTCTGTATTCCGTTATTAAAAGAAGCTAAGATGGATTTTGTTATTCAAAAGGCAACGGAGCTCGGAGTTGGACGAATTATTCCTCTTAAAACAGTGCGAAGTATTGTAAAACTTGATCAAACACGGGAGCAAAAGAAATTAATGCGTTGGCAAAAAATTGCCAAAGAAGCCAGTGAGCAAGCCAAACGAATTACGATTCCGGTTATTGAACCAGTCCAAACCCTTTCCGATCTTGAAAAAATTTCGGCTTTAAAATTGGTTTGTAGTACTGTTGCTATGGAAAATAATTTGTCAAATCTTTTGCAAATGCATAGAACATGTGATAGAATATTAGTAGTGATTGGTCCCGAAGGGGGACTTTCTAGTGAGGAAGAAGAACAATTGGTAGCGATGAATTTTCATCAGGTTCGACTAGGCAATAATATCATGCGGGTTGAAACGGTTCCGATCTTTTTCTTGAGTGTTATAAATTATGAGTATATGGAGTGATATTATGGTATTATTGGCTGTTTCAAATACGGAACTTACCCTATTTGTGATGATTGGTCTTCTTATTGTTGCCTTGATTGGTTTCGGTATCATTCGATATACGAAAATGAAGATGGAGCGAGAACTGGATGCATTATCAACGGAAGCAAGTATCCAAGAGGAAGAGATTGTAACTAAAAACACTAGTGAGCAGATTGAAGTAGCGATACCAGAGAGTCCAGAAGCAGATTTGGAATTTGCAGAAGTGGAACAAGATACCGAGGAACATCTTTCAGAAATTGAAGTATTGTTAGAAAAAATGCAGTCAGATTTAGAAAAACAAGATCGAGATATCGTCCATACGTTTGAAGAGGAACAAGAAGAAAAATCTATTATCAGTTATCAAGAGTTGAAAGCAATGAAAGAGAAGCAGTCACATGAAAAAGAAATTATGAAGTATGAGCGCGAGCAGGAGCAATACTCTGATTTAGATGCTGTTTTGGAAGCTGGTAAATTAGATGAACCTTCACCGAAGAATTCAAAATCAGTGACGACGACGTTTTCAAATTCTGACTTTATCTCACCTGTGTATGGAAAAATTGAGACTGGGGAATTAGATTATCCTAAGATTCCTAACTTTAAAGAAGAATTTCATATTGATCATAACCGGGAAGAGATTATTTTTGACGATGTAAAAGTAAAACTAAGAGATGATGAGCCAGTTAATTTGGAGCATACTTTTGACTTAGGTCCGATTAGTGAAGAAATAAAAAAGAACGATGAGTTTTTAAAGGCGTTAAAAGAGTTTAGAAATAATTTAGAATAGGTCCGGGGACCTATTTTTGATAGGGGGGATAATAATGACATTTCAAATTTATACACTTGGATGTAAGGTAAATACCTATGAAAGCAATGTAATCGAAGAACAACTCCAAAAGCAAGGGTATCAATTAACTGATGGTCCGGCTGATATTGTCATCATCAATACCTGTACTGTAACCAATACTGCTGACCGCAAGAGTATGAAGATGATTCACAGGATTCATAAAGAATATCCGCAAGCGCTTCTTGTTGTGATTGGTTGTATGTCACAGATTCGGGCGGATGAAGTAAAAGAGCTACCTAATGTTATAATTGTACTTGGTAATAAATATAAAAGCAAACTTCCTGCTTTAATTGAACAATATATGCACGACCGTCAGCCGATTGTTTTGGTTGAGGATTTGATGCAGACGACATTTGAGACGATGCGCTTGGATAATTTTAACCGGACAAGGGCGTTTGTCAAAATAGAAGACGGGTGTGAGAATTTTTGCTCATACTGTATTATTCCTTATAGTCGGGGAAATGTTCGAAGTAAGGCACCACTTGATGTGATCGATGAAGTGAAGACATTAGTTAAAATGGGGCATCATGAAATTGTTTTAACAGGAATTCATACAGGACATTATGGGGCTGAATTTGAAGCATATCAATTTGCGGATTTGTTACGAGATTTACTTAACATTCCAGGTCTGGAGCGTCTTCGTATCTCTTCAATTGAGATGAACGAAATTACCGATGAAGTACTACAGTTATTACAGTCTTCATCTATCCTAGTAGATCATTTCCATATTCCTTTACAAAGTGGGAGTGATTCCATTTTAAAAGCGATGAATCGGAAATACGATAAACAAGCGTTTATTGAAAAAGTTGCCGCGATTCGTAAAGTTCGTCCAAGAATATCACTAACGACGGATCTGATCGTTGGTTTTCCTGGTGAAACAGAGGAATATTTTTTAGAGACCCTTGACACCATTCGTCATCTAAAATTTTCTAAAATCCATGTATTTCCTTATTCAAAACGCCAAGGAACCAAAGCCGCTTTGCTTCCTGATATTGATGGGACAACCAAGAAACAACGGGTTCGCACCGTTTTAGAGCTTAGTAGACAACTAGAACAAGAGTATATGACGCAATTTTTAGGGGAAACGGTAACGGTAATTCCTGAAGTGGAACGCCATGGATATTGGCTTGGACATACGGGGAATTATTTAGCTGTCAAAGTACCAGTAACGAAAGCAGGGATGCCTGATGAGATTACGGTTGTTTTAAACGAGGTCGCATACCCTTATATGATTGGCGAAGTAAAGAAGGTTAGTGAGCATCAATCATCTGAAGTGGCGGACAAGATACAATCAGAACAGAAATTAGAAATCTAATTGTATCCTAAAATTGGATATGTTATAATGAGATAGAAGGTAGGTATATATGAATCATATAATATTAAAAATAAAGAGTTCTAAATTAGTCAATCAGGGTTTTATTAAAAAAATAAAAGATAAGATTTATTTCAAGTATATTGATCCTAAGTTACAAGGGAAGACAGATCGTTATCGAAATGAAATATTAGATCGATTGTATGAAATGCTTGGTGATACGAAATGGATGCTTAGTTGTGGCGGTTTCCTAAGATATTACCGGGATCAGAGTATGGATGGTCAAGATTTGGATATTTATATGTTGACGGATGATTTAGAGCGTATGCTACCAACATTTATCGCAAATGGGTTTTTGATCAAACAAATCTTTTATAATATGGAAGGGGAGTTAACGGAATATCGATTGTTATATAAAGATGTTGAAGTTGATATCTTCCATATCTTTCATGATGAGACGGGTTATTATCATTATTTCACATTAGAAGATAATGCCAAACCATCTCCTCAGATTACACGAAAAGTCGAGGGTAATCAGTTGATCGTTGAGGGACCAGATTATATTTCATGGCGACGTCATTTACCAGATTTTGAAGTACAGACCTATGAGTTTGAGGGGTCTAAATTTAAGGGGCCTAAGAATGCAGTTTCGAATATTGTCGCTTTATATGGCGAATCTTGGCAAGTATATGATCCTCATTTTGATCCAAGACGGGAACCTGTGAATAATCGGCCCGTTCCAGTTCCTGGTGCCAAAAGTGTGGTATTTACAAAACCAGTAAAGTCGATCAAGGATTAACTAGTGAATCCTTTTTTTAAGAGAGAAGGAGAAATACATGAGAACGAAGAAAGCGTTTAAAAATTTAGTTTTTAATTTGGTACAACAGGTGATTGGGATTGTCACCAGTTTCATTTTGCCGCCTCTTATCATTGGTAAATTTGGTTCAGCGATGAATGGGTTAATTGCTACAATTAAGCAGATTGTCAGTTATGCTCAATTATCAGGGGCAGGGATTGCCTCAGCTAGTACCTATGCGATGTATGAACCAGTTGCCAAGCAAGATCATAAATTATTAAGTGGAATTTATAATGCAACCGGTAAAATGTTTGTCAAAGCTGGTAATATTTTTACAATTACTATTCTAGTTATTTCGATGGTTTATCCTTTTTTTGTTGGGAATTCTATTTCCAATATGACTGTCTTTTTACTAGTCTTAATCGTAGGAATATCTGGGATATCGGAATTTTATATTTTTGGTAAATATCAGTCGCTTTTGAATGCAAATCAACAAAACTACATGATTGCCCTTGCTCAGACAATTGGAAATATTTTTAATATTGTAATTACTGTTTGTTTGATTAGACTAGATCAAAATATTATTCTCGTTCAGTTGGGGGCTTCTATTGTTTACATCATGCGGATTTTACTGTTGACTTGGTATGTGAAGAAGAATTATTCTTATTTAGATAAAATGGAGCCGGCTCGTATGGAACGTTTGAATCAGCGCAATGACGCGATCGTTCATCAGGTAGCAGGGCTAGTTGTTTTGAGTAGTTCGACTATCATCGTATCGATTTTCTGTGGATTGCAGGCGGCTAGTGTTTATGCGGTTTATGCCCTCGTTTTTAGTGGATTAAATACAATCTGTTCCATTGTTTCAAATGCAATTTATGCGAGTTTTGGAGAAGTGATTGCCAAAGGAGATAAGAAGATTTTAAATAGTGCTTATAATCTATATGAATGGATATACTTTGTTGTTATTTTTATTATTTTTTCCACTACTTATCTTCTGATTATGCCATTTATAGGGATTTATACGCGAACGATGACTGATACGAATTATACTTTACCAATCTTAGGGATTTTATTTGTTGTTGTAGGAATGGCCAATAATTTACGGGTTCCAGCTAGAACATTAGTGGATGCAGCTGGGCATTTTAGAAAAACCCGTAATCGGGCTTTAATTGAAATGACAATTAATTTGATTGGCCAAATCGTCTGTGTCTCATTTATGGGGATTTATGGAGTGTTAGTAGGATGTATCCTATCTTATAGTTATCGGACAATTGATTTTATCCATTACTCAAATTATTATATATTAAAGATTGATGATCGGCGATCAACCAAACGCTTTATTCTCAACTTATTTGTAGCTGTGGTATCTGTTTTTGTTTTACAGATGACGCTTGATATTACGGCTAATAGTTACTTTGAATGGGCGATCTATGGAGTTTTTATTACTATTGTAATTACTCTAGTATATATGATGGTCCAATTTTTAGTAGAGCGAGAGACGATGAAAGAAATGATTTCTGTCGTAAAAAATATGTTTAAAAAATAACAAAGATCGACATTATTTTTGATTTAATCATAGATATAATGTCTTTTTTTTGGTATAATAAATTTGTAAAACGAAGATAGAAAGAAGTGGAGAAATGAGTAAGAAACAGAAGCAACCAAAAGCCTTGGTAATTATTCCTGCTTATAATGAAGCGTTGAATATTGAAAAGACTGTTCATGATATCGAGAAACATGCCAAACAAGTAGATTATATTATCATTAACGATGGATCTAAAGATGATACCTTAGCCATCTGTAAAAAGAATCATTTTCACTGTATTGATAGCTTTGCCAATTTAGGACTATTTGGAGCAGTTCAAACTGGTTTTAAATATGCCATCGATCATGATTATGATATTGCCATTCAATTTGATGGTGATGGTCAGCATAGTGCTTTTTATATTAAGGCACTAATCGATGAGATAAATAGTGGAGCTAATATCGTGATTGGTTCTCGTTTTGTTAGTGAAAAAAAACCGTTTACATCACGGATGCTAGGGAGTCGTCTGATTAGTTTTGCCATTAAATGTACGACTGGTAAAACAATTAAAGATCCAACCAGTGGAATGCGGGCATATGACCGGTTATCGCTAATTGATTATGCCCTTGATATGAATAATCCGCCAGAACCTGATACTTTGGTTTATATGTTTCGAAAGAAACGAAAGATCAAAGAAATACAAGTGGCAATGAATGAACGGGAATTCGGAGAATCTTATCTTAATATTCCCAATACGATTAAATACATGAGTCGGATGTTGATCTCAATATTTTTGATTCAACCATTTAGAAAGATTAAGTAGGTGAGTATATGAATTTTCAGTTACAGTTGGTATTTATTTTTGCTAGTATTGCAACTTTAATTTATGTGATTCGCAAGATTCGCAAACACAAATTAAATATTGATGATTCGATTATTTGGATTATATGGGCTATCTTTTTATTAGTGATTAGTGTATTCCCAAGTCTTTGTTACAGTATATCGAAGACTCTTGGTTTCCAGTCGACCAGTAATTTCATTTTGACTTTGTTTACGTTTTTCCTATATATTATTTTGTTTTTTCAAAATATTCAGATCTCATTATTAAAAGAGAAGAATAAGGAATTGACGCAGAAAATGAGTATTTATGCCTATGAAAAAGAACAAGAAGACAAATAAGCGCCTCTTGTTGATTTCTAGTACTGGTGGTCATTTTTCAGAATTAAAGCAATTGTTTCCCCTGGTAACAAACTATGATTACTGGATTGTGACGGAACGGGATAAGACTACGGAAAAGTTAAAGGAACAATATCAAGAGCGAATTCACTATTTATTTTATGGAACCCGGGAGCACCCAGTTTCTTATATTATAAAATTAATCGGAAATTGTTTTCGGAGTCTTTTCTATTATATCCGTTTCCGTCCTAAAATTATCATAACTACCGGAGCGCATACTGCAGGCCCAATGTGTTGTATTGGAAAGTTATTTGGTAGTAAGATCATCTTTATTGAGACTTATGCCAATGCGACGACTAAGACAATTACTGGGCGGATTATTTACCACTTTGCCGATGAATTTATCGTTCAGTGGGAGAGTATGATAAAGCTATATCCCAAAGCCAAATATTATGGAGGCGTATATTGATGATCTTTGTTACCTTAGGAACCCAGGAAAAGTCATTTTCACGGTTGTTAGAAGCAGTTGAAGAATTTGCCAAATGTCATCCTGAGAACCATATTATTGTCCAATCAGGGCATACTAAGTTTGTCAGTGATATTTGTGAGGTCTTTGATTATTTATCTCGTGATCAGATGGGGGAATATTATCAGAAGGCTGATTTGATCATTACCCATGGTGGAGTTGGAAGTATTTTAGAAATTTTACAACTAGGAAAAAAGATGATTGCGGTTCCCCGTTTAAAGAAATACGGGGAGCATATCAATGATCATCAATTACAGATTATCGATAATTTCTCTCGTTTGGGCTATCTCTTACCTTGTTATGATCTAGGCCAGTTAGAAAAAACGATCGATCAAATAGCAACCTTTGAACCAAAACACTTTGTTAGTAATCAATCGCATTTTTTAGATTGTTTAAAACAAGATATTGAACAATTATTACGTAGTTAGGAGCATTTCTATATGACAGTCATAAAATTAATACTAATTACCTTGATTTTATATTTTTCATCAAAATCATTGGGGATTATCTTGTTTGATTATTTCAAACGAGAGGAAAAAGAATCATTGGGCGTGGGATACCTTGCCAATTTAGCATTGTTTTTCCTACTACAGTTTCCCGTGATGTTATTAAAACGATCGAGTATAGCAATGATGCTTTTAGGTGTGATCTATCTGATTGTAATCGCCTATAGTGGGTATCGAGCTTGGAAATTAAAGAAACTATTTCAGTTTTCAAAGAAAGAAATCGCAGCTCTTATTTTGACTGCGGTCTTTGTCGTTCTCTATGGATTTACAATCGATTTTGGATATCTAGAGACCTATGATACGTACTTTTATAGTGTTCTTACCAATGGGGCTAGTAGTACCAAACAGATCTCGGTATTTGATCCCTATACTGGATTATCAAATTTACAAAATTATTACAAATATATTTCTTACTATTATCAAGCGAGTTTTTTTAGCAATCTCTTTGATATATCGCATCCATATCTCGTATTGATATGGCCACTCGCGATCATGAATTATATGATGCTATTTAATACTGCTTTCACGGTATGTCGAATTTCAAAGCATAAATATGTCAATCATCTGATATCGTTATTTGTCATCACCGTCTTATTTACCATGTATCGGGCACCCTTTAATGCGGTTCATCTAGTAACACTTATCTTTCCTGTATATGCGTTTCAATATACATTCGAAGCCATCCAGGGAAAGAAGGGGAGTTTGAGTTTTGTTGTGATCACCGTTTTAGCTGCTATTGCAGCAACGTCAACTACCTTATTTGTCATGTTACCATTGATCTATTGTGTCTTTATTGCCCATACCTTTTATCGGCAAGATGCCAATTATAAAACTTTATTTTTGATTGCTATTCCGGTCATCATTTTAGGCTTTTTATATTTATATGAATCAACTGATACCATCTATGCTTTAATTATGTGTGGTAGTATTCTATTATTATTATGGTTACTCATTCGCACCAAATGGTTTCATACTTTTTTATATTATTTTGGAAAAGTCTTATTTGTTACTGTTCCATTATTGATGTTATTGATTCCAAGTTTACCAATTGAACAATTTTTGAAAACTGGTTTTATGAAAAGTGATGCGATCAGTGCAGAAGAGACACTAAGTAGTAGTGACATTCCATCTTGTATTGGTGAAAATACCCTTACGATCAAACAGGATCAGTTAAATCAATTTGATTCTAAGAAACATAGTACATCGATGGAGTATATCCATGCCAAACGAACAAGTACGATGAGTTCTATTTTGATTATGGTGACGCATTCAATTGAAAAATATGGTGGCTTGTTGTTTCTCCTTATTTTTGGCTTATGTTGCCTAAGAAAAGATCCTATCTTTTTAACATTCTTCGTTTATGTCGTAACATTCTATAATCCTCTTGTTGCACGGGGAGTTGAGATTATCACCTTTGGTATGGGGTACCGTATTACCTTGTTTTTCCAATTGTTCTTTGCGATCTATGGAATCAAGTACTTCTTTGAATGGGCGATTGCACTAGCTGAAAAGAAACAGTGGCGTCTTTTTACAGATCGGGTTTTTAAAGTTGGCCTTCTCACCTATGTCATCTTATTTATGGCATCTACGTTCTTTTATATTAAGATGTTTAAAAAGACCAATTGGCAAGAATATAACATGTTATATAAAGTTCCTACTTCATTAATTGGGCAGGATGAAATATTGAATCAAGAACTAAAAAAAGGACAACAGAAACCGCGGGTATTTTATACCAGTAGTGTCTTTAATATTTCCCTATTAGATCGGAATCCGAACAATAAGATTATGACGATGAATAGTAAAGAAAATATGCATTACTATGGAGATGATACCAAAGTTACCGATAAAGTGTTACTGAATGCTTATTTTGAAAATGAGGGAAAACTTGATCTTAAGCAGTATGAAACTGCTTGTAAAATATCGAAGCTAGAAATTGAGACTGACTGTATTTGTCAGCTTGATACCATGTTACAAAAGTATCAGATTCAGTATGTGATTACAAAGAATAGTCACAATAAAACATACCGTCAAGAATTAGAAAAGCGTTTTGAAATCATTTCGGCCAAACAAGGTGTGATGATTTTGAAATATAAGAAATGAGGGAGTAAATGAAAACGTTGGAGCAAGAAATTACGGTTATAATTAAGACGATCGATCGAACTGATTGTCTAAAAAAATTGGTGAAATCGATTTTACGAAAGTATCCCAATATTCGTATTTTAATCGGGGATGATAGTAAAGTATCATGTCGAGCGATGATGGAAAGTGCTTTTCCAAAAGGCAATATCGAGGTGTTTGAGTTACCCTATGATTGTGGGTTATCCTATGGTCGAAATGTCTTAGTAAAACAAGTTACGACGCCATACTTTTTACTTTGTGATGATGACTTTATCTTCGATAAAAAGACCGATGTTGCCAAGGCTTTGGCCTTATTAAAAGAACATGATGTCGATATCATCGGTGGGTATATGCGTAATTATAAAATTATTAAGGGTTGGAAAGACAAAGTGATCTGTCTCGGTCAAAAAATTCTTCGTTATGAGTTACCAACCAATTATATTGGGACATTGCGGCAAGAAGGTAGTACGTTCTATGCCCACTATATCATTCATGAATATCCTGAGTTTACTGTGACGGATCTCGTACCCAATTTCTTTATTGCCAAGACAGAGGTAATTTGTAAACAGAATCTCTGGGATGAGGATTTAAAGTTACAAGAACATACTGAGTTCTTTTACCGAGCCAAACAAAATGGATTAAAGGTAGCGTTTACCAATCACTTATCAGCCCAACATCATCCAGTTCATTCGAAAAATTATGGAAAGTTACGAGGGCGAAATTATACGCAAGTATTTATGGAAAAATACCATGTAAATAAAATTGTTCAAACCTCTGATGAACCATCTCGTGAACAGGTGATCGAAAAGGAGTAATAAAATGAAAATTAGTGTTGTTATTCCCGTATATAATGCATATAAGCACTTACCGAAATTATTAGAGACACTGACCAATCAGACACATCAAGACTTAGAAATTATTTTAGTGGATAATAATTCCAAGGATCAGAGTGCCGCTTATATTAAAGAGTATGCCAAGAAAGACTCGCGGGTAATTTTTCTAACAGAGACGCAGCAAGGACCTAACTTTGCTAGGAAAACGGGATTTTTAAAAGCGACTGGTACCTATATTTATTTCTGTGATGCCGATGATTTTGTCGAAGCAGATGCGTTAGAAAAAATGCTTACAGCCGCCCGAAAAGAAAAAGCCGATGTCGTTATTGGAAATTATCAGGAGTTAGATGAGACTGGTACTGTGAAAAAAGCTTGTAAAGGGGTTTTCTTTCCAGACCCAACCGGTAATTTAAAGCGATATCCTGAGCTTATTTTAGTAAAACCGGCACTTTGGAATAAGTTATTCCGCCGCTCTGTTATTAGCGAGGATACCTTTATTACCTCAAAAATAGGGGAAGATATGGTGATTACCTTATTAGCATTTGCCAAAGCGAAAAAAGTCATTTATATCGATGAAGTAATCTACGATTATATTCCGGCCGAAACTGGTCTTACCAATTCCATTCAGCCTCGTAATCTACTAGATATTATCGTTACCTGTCAAACACTAGAAACACTCCTTACTAAGATAGATCGGCAACAGCTATATGGAGAAACATTACCATTTCTTATGTTTACCCATGTTCTTTATCGGATCCTTCGTTCCGAATTAATAAAAGAGGAAATGGTGCGCCGTGATGTTTATCAAAAGCTTCATGGGTATCTTTCGACGATTGAGTATCGTCATAATCCATATTATAAAAAAAAGATCCATTACCGGCTTGCGAATGCGGTGCTTGCCACCAAAGCCTTATATCATTGTGTACTCGTTCGAGCTTTCATTCGTTTTTTCTTAACCAATCGAACGTTGTATCGGATCTTTAAGTTATTAGACCATTAGGAGGAAACTATGAAAGTTCAAGTATTAATGTCGACCTGTCACCAGGAGAAGTTACAGGATTTAAAACTCGCTAAACGAAATATTAAGAAAAATTGTGTGATTGTCAACCAGTTTGCTCCCGCTTATCATGTGGAAAAAAAGGGAAGCACGATCATGTATTCCTATCCGGAGAAAGGAATATCTAAGTCACGAAATCGTCTCATCGAACATGCGACAGGGGATATTGGAATTATTACCGATGATGATATCACTTTTTTCCCATATTATGATGATTTACTAGCCCAAGCTTATTTAGATTATCCAGATGCGGATGTTATTACCTTTTGTACCAAAAAGGGGAGTCAGATCTTAGGATCATCCAAACCAGGACGTCACAATTTATATTCGATTATGACGGTAGCTTCGTTTCAGATCAGTTTTCGAATTGCCTCTATTCGAAAGCATCAAATTAAAATTGATGAGCAATTTGGTCTAGGATCTACCTATACTGCTGGGGAAGAAAATATCTTTCTTCATGACTGTCAGAAGTTGGGACTGGTTGTACGCCATGTACCAATCGTAATCAATGAACATCCTGATGAACCAACGACCGGTGAGCGGTGGGGGGAGGACTTGGTCAAAGCCAAGGGAGCCTTTTCTTACCGCATCTTAAAAGCCTTTCATCCCATCTTCTTTGTTTATTTCTTGGTATTCAAACATAAGAATTATCGGGGCCAATTAAATAGACGGGCTTTTATAAAAGCTTATCGCTGTGGCGTTCGGGAGTATAAAAACCAAAGAAAGTAGGGATTTCATGAAAAAAATTGCGATATTCCAGTATGATCTTGGAATGGGGGGAATTCAAAAGTCACTCTGTAATCTCTTACAAATGATTGATTATGATAAGTACCAGGTCGATTTATATCTGTTTACGAATGAGTGCTTTTTTGAACAACAAATTCCTGACCAAGTCCATGTTACTTATTTAAAGGCCTATATGAAATGGTGTAAAGTTGTTCCGTTTTCGCTGTTATATCGTTTGAAACAAACGACAATTAAAACATCCTATGATGTCGCCATCGATTTTAATAGTTATGCGATGGAGTGTGCGATTCATTGTCTGAAGTGCTCCAGTAAAAAGCATGTGATTTGGTGTCATAATGATGTCTATCAGAAGTATCAAGATGAATGGAAGTATCGAATTTTGTGGTCGATGTTCCGAGGAAAGTATCGCTATTTTGATCAAGTCGTTGCGGTATCAACCGGAGCCAAACAAGGGTTTCTTCAGAAACTTTCCTATCCTGAAGGACAAGTTGTCGTGATTCCCAATCTGATCGATACCAAAGAAATCATGGTGAAAAAAGAGGTTCCTATTTCTTTTACCGTTGATTCTAAGTATTATAATCTCATCACTGTTGGGCGCTTCTGTAAGCAAAAGGGCTTAGACTTATTACTGGCTACAATGCGAGACGTTGTAAAAGAGCGGACCGATATTCGTCTTTATCTCGTTGGTGATGGGCCAGAGCGTTCAAAGTTAGAACAGTTAGTCACGCAGTATCAATTGGAAAATTACGTGATCTTTCTAGGAAAGCAAGCCAATCCCTATCCTTATATGGCCCAGATGGATGGATTTGTTTTAACATCCCGCTATGAGGGGCAGGGGATGGTTCTCTGGGAAGCCAAGGCCTTAGGGTTGGAACTCTTTTTTCCCAAACGCTTAGAACGATACAATCCGGAATTGGTTGGTTGTAGAAAGCTTGTAGCGTCTTTGGTTGCTGCTAAGCGAAAACCGAAAAAGGAAACTATGTTGACGGACTATAACCAACAGATTATCGAACAATTTACACAATTAATGGAGGGGTAAGCATGGATGTTTCAATCATCGTTCCTGTATATAATGCCGAACCATATTTACGTCAATGTATTGATTCTTTGATTGAACAAGAGACTGTATATCAATATGAAATCATTGCGATTGACGATGGGTCTACCGATCAAAGTCTTACTATTTTAAAACAGTATCAGGATCAGATTACGATTCTCACCAAAGAAAATAGTGGTCCTAGTGATGCTAGAAACATGGGGTGTCAAGTAGCAACCGGCACTTATTTCATGTTTGTCGATAGTGATGACTATGTTAGTCCAGACTTTGTTAATACAATGGTCGAGGCGGCTAAGAAGGAACAGGCAGGGGTCGTAATCTGTGATTTCTTTTCAGTAACCGACAAGATTGTTCCTGTATCCAAAGGGGACTATCAAGTCTACGAACAAGGAAATATTAATGAAGTCTTGAGAATGGAGTTTCACTCTTGCAATAAACTGATCAAACGAGAGCTGGTGCTTGCTCATCCATATCCAAGTGGGATGTTCTTTGAGGATGTTGTCAGTATTGCCCTTGCTTTACTAGACGCGAAGCGGATTGTCAAACTTCCCATTGCCCTTTACTACTACCGAAAGGTTACAAATTCGACTACCAACTGCTTAGCACCATCCAATTATGATATTTTAAAAGCTACCGATATGATTGCCCCAGCTTTCCTAGCACACCACTATGAGGATGAAATTGAATACTTGTATGTCAATCAAGTCTTGGTTGATTTATGTATTAAGATTATTCGTTCTGGAAAACCAGGGGCAGTTTCCGAAGTACGGGAAATTCGAAAGAGGGTTCTTAGCCAATATCCCCATTGCTTTCAAAATAAGTATCTTAAAAAGGAGCGGTTAATGAAGCGATTATATCTATGGTGTCTACAGCACAAATGCTTTGTGATAATATCGCTTGTCTATAGAAATAGGTGATTTTATGTATTTGTTTATCTTATATGTTGTGATAGTATGGATCGCTGGAAATGGACTTGGGAAACGGTTATTAACAGAAGATCATGCGTTGTATCCACTCCGAGCAGTGATTGGGTTTGGATCTCTCCTTGCCATTTTACAACTCGGTTATTATCCATTACAATTATTGCGAGTCTCATCGACATGGGTACATCTATGGACTTTAATCGTAATGGTGCCAAGTCTGATCGATGGCTGTATCCATGTAAGAAAGGACGATTTTTTCTTTCTAAAACACTGGGAATTTTATGCTCTTTTGCTTCTTATTTTTGGGGTGATTAAAATTTTACCGGCCAATGAAGCCGGGGATGATTGGTTTTATATGCCCCTTATTATGGAGAATGCGAGTACGAGTCATATCAATACCATTGATCCTAAGACTGGTTGGGACTGGAATGTCGATGGATTATATCGCTATCAAGGGTATTATACCTTTTTAAGTTCTATCTATCGAGTTCAGAATACATTATTTCCAAGTACAGATGCGATCTTTCTTTCTTTCCGGGTAACCATGTCATTATTGTTTACCATCTTTGCTTCGATTATTTTGATTGGTTTTAAGAAAATCCTAGCGATTCAAAAAGGTGATTTTGTATTTAACCTGATTGAAGTCTTGGCTATTTGTCTAGTTGGTGTCTTAGAGTGGAGTCATATTTACTGGGGGTCCTTTGTCGTCTTTCCGGTTATGATTCCCACCTGTATTTTACTATTACGTGATTATGTTCTTACCCATAAAAAGCGTGATGTCTATCTGATGATGATTTTCAATATGGGAATGTTGGCCTTGGTTTCATCAGCCCTGTTCTTAAATGTTTTCCTTTTATTTTCGTTCTTTGTCTATGAACTTTATCGTAAAGAAGTTAATTGTAAGGATTATGTTATTATGTTGATTCCGATCTTCCTTTACTTTAGCTTCTTTATCAATATCCCATGGCTTATCGGATTACTCATTCCCCTATATCTAGTCTTTTACCGATGGGGACCAAAGATTGACCAGATTGTCATTAAATACCTAGCTAAGTCGATTTGGTTATTACCTGTTTTCTTTTTCCTAATAGGAATAATTGGACATTTGGATTTTAAATGGAATATTTACCGACTAGGTTACATGATTCTCATCTTTAATCTGGTAATGTGTTTGTTATGTGGATACTTAATGTATCACAAAGAGAAG
Organism: uncultured Bacilli bacterium; assembly: GCA_910578855.1. GTDB lineage: Bacteria > Bacillota_I > Bacilli_A > RF39 > UBA660 > MGBC107952. The sequence continues at coordinate 61,293 of CAJTRV010000002.1, read as the reverse complement.
ATCGATCCCATTTTATTTGTATTTCTCATTTACGTGATCTTCTTCTTTAATCCCCTTACAGCTCCTTTTATATCACATTATCTTACGACTACTATCGTTTACTATCGTTTATTTTATATTACGAAAAATCCGATTGTTATCATAATGATTCTATATTGTGTTTATCAATATTGTACCAAACGAAAGTTATTATCCTATCTTTTTCTAACTGGGTTGATTCTCTTACTTGGACGCTATGGCATGATCATTGCTCAAAATACAGTTCTTGTACCAACGTATTTTACTCCATATCATTATCTCTTACGGGAGGACTATGATTCCCGGGAACTTGGAAACTATGTTCAAACACTTTCGAAGAAGGAACCTATTAAAATTCTATCGATTTATTTTTCACCTCGTCAGTATAATCTTAATACCAGGTGTAAGATCTATCGTTATCCCAATGATCCGATTCATCGTGATCAATTGTTTCATCAAGTATTGTACCAAAAAGATGAGATTACCCAGCAACAGTATATTGATTTTAAAAACACTATGATTCGTGATCATTATGATTATCTAATTTTTTATCAAGATCAAGATATCTTAGAACATTTGGTAAATATTATTGATGTAGTGTATCAAAATGATACTTATGTCGTTGGAAAGGTGCGAGGAAAATGAAACAAACAAAGGAGATATTAAAATCACGACATGCTTATTTGATTATGGCACATAATAAATTTGAGATCTTAGCAAAATTATTGGTGTTACTCGATGATGAGCGAAATGATATCTATCTTCATATTGATCAAAAAGTAGGTTTTTTTGATTATGAATATTATCGCTCTTTACTTAAAAAAAGTCCTCTTTATGTGACTAAACGGATCGACGTTGGTTGGGGGGATTATAGTCAGATTGAATGCGAGTATACGCTACTAAAGGAAGCGATTTCTAGAAACATTTCTTACCAATATTATCATTTTCTATCGGGAGTAGATTTGCCTTTGAAAACCCAGGATGAAATTCATCAATTCTTTCAGACAATTGCGGATAAAGAAGTAGTTCAATTGGCTGATCAGACACTTATTCAAAAGCGGCATGCTTATTATCGAATTTCGCGCTATCATTTCTTTTCACGTTATACGAAACATCAAAGTAAGATTGTTAGGGCTTTAGTGAGGATCATGAATTTTTGTATCATGCCCCTTCAGTCACTCTTTCATATTGATCGATTAAAGAATATGGGAATTGAAGTGGGCTATGGTGCTAATTGGGTTAGTATTACTGATGCTTTTGCGCGATATATCGTATCCCAGGAAGCCTGGGTACGAAAACACTTTAAATATTCGCTTTGTGCCGATGAGTTGTTGGTGCAGACTCTACTAGTGAATTCGCCCTTTGTTAATAAGGTTTATGAGCCGAAACGTTGTCATAATTTTAATGGAAATCCTTGTATGCGTTATATTGATTGGGAACGGGGAAATCCCTATGTTTTCACTAGTGCTGATTATAAGACATTAATGAATAGCGACATGCTATTTGCGCGAAAGTTTGATGATCAAAAGGATGCTGATATTATCGATCACATCTATCAAGAAATAAAACAACGCCAAGAGAAATAAGAAAGTCTAGTTTGTGCGAATTGCTTCTTCTTTTGAATCATTAATTTCTTCATGGTTAGGACAAATTATAAAAAAGAAAGAAAAATGTTTTAACGTAAATATTCTCTGGAGTATAGACGTTTTTTTATGGAAAAATTTACTCTTGTGATAACTTTGGTATGATAGCACTGGCGATAAGAACGATAAAAAATTTAAACTAACTAAAATTAAAACCTTGAAATGCTGGTCTTAAAAGAAAAGTTTAAGAAGTTGGAAGATCCAAGATAAAAGGGTTTAGCGTTTTATTTTGATGAGAAAGTAGAAGCGATGATCTGGGCTAGAAGAATATATAGTACTTATTTAAAACAAGAAGAGAAAGGTCATTCATATTGAAATATTTGCCCTTTATTAGCATTTTAAAGTCATATTTTCATCTAAGTAACCGTTTATCACTCAGGGAATATTTACGTTAAAACATTTTCTTGCCTTTTTCATGTTTTGGCTTTGCTCTAAGGGTTCGTTGACTTTAAATGACAAAATTTGTATAATGAAACTAGTGAGGAGAGGTTTTTTATTTATGATGTGGAAATGGTGGCGTCAATATCAAGAGATTATTTTATATGGCATTTTTGGCGTGTTAACAACGGTAGTTAATATTATTGTATATTGGTTTTTTGCTCGTTTTATAGGAGTCAATTATTTACTAAGTACTGCTATAGCGTGGATTTTATCAGTATTATTTGCTTTTATTACCAATCGTCTTTATGTATTCGAAAGTAAGAATCAAAATATTTGGAAAGAGATGTATTTGTTTTTTACATTTCGCTTATTATCGGGTTTGATTGATTTTATAGATATGTATCTATTTGTCGATGTATTACATTTTGATGATATGGTGATTAAGATTGTTTCTAATGTAATTGTTATCGTGTTAAATTATGTGTTTAGTAAATTATTTATATTTAAAGGTAAGGGGAAAGAGAATGAATAAATTATATTTAGTGATCCCTTGTTATAATGAGGAAGAAGTATTACCAGAAACGACCAAGCGGTTAAAAGAGAAGATGGGAACTTTAATGAAGAAAAAGAAGATTGCCAAAGATTCAAAAGTCATTTTTGTAAATGATGGGTCAAAAGATCGAACATGGGAGTTGATTACGCAATATCATCAAACGGATTCATTATTTGGTGGAATTAATCTATCTCGCAATCGCGGGCATCAAAATGCTTTGTTAGCGGGGTTAATGACGGTATATGAAGATTGTGACATGGTTATTTCAATGGATGCGGATTTACAAGATGATATTAATGTGATTGATCAATTCGTCGAAGCATATGAGCAGGGACATGATGTTGTATATGGAGTTCGTTCTTCCCGAAAAACGGATACTTTCTTTAAAAAAAATACAGCGCTTATGTTCTACCGATTTATGAAATTGATGGGAGTCGATATTGTTTATAATCATGCGGATTACCGGTTGATGAGTAAACGAGCAATTGCTGCTTTAAGTGAATTTAAAGAAGTGAACTTATTTTTAAGAGGCTTGGTTCCACTTGTTGGGTATTCCCATACCACTGTCGAATATGAGCGTAGCGAACGTTTTGCTGGTGAGTCGAAATATCCACTTAAGAAGATGCTTAATTTTGCCTTCGATGGTATTACTTCTTTTAGTGTAAAACCAATTCGTCTAATTACAATAGCAGGCTTTATTGTTTTTGTTATTAGTATCTTAATGTTACTATATTCGCTTATTCGCCATATTATGGGGGATACGATTGTAGGTTGGACTTCCGTAATGACATCGGTATGGCTTCTTGGTGGTTTTCAAATTTTAAGTATTGGAATTGTTGGAGAATATGTTGGTAAAATTTATTTAGAAAGTAAGGAAAGACCACGATTTATTATCGAGTCTTATCTCAAATAAGATGAAGAAGAAATTATATCAGAGTTGTAATGTTTTATTCCTAGCGCTCTTTTTTTTGATCACGCTTAATATGATTGTACAGTCGCATTCACTTTTCCGTTTTCTTGGCGCTATTGGTATTATATTATTATGTTTACTTGGAAGCTATTTATTGGCAAAACATGGTGATTTTGTGCTAAAAAACGAAAAATGGATGGTATCATTTATATTTTTTGTTTACTTTATTCTCCAACTTATTTGTATGCATGATATCGCGGTAAAACCTAGTTGGGATTTTGGACAAATATACGCTAATCCGATATCATTATTATCAACATCACAGTTATCTAACCCAGAATATTTGGCGGAATTTCCCAATAATTTGTTTTTAGTATTTGTTATTTATATCATTGATGGGCTTGCTAGTTTGTTTCATATTACAAATTTTTTAGCAGTAGGGATTGTTTTCAATATTATCATGATTGATCTTGCTATTTATTTTTTATACTTAACAGTGAATCGATTATATAATAAAAAAATGGGGTTCTTTGTATTATTATTATGTTTCTTTATTACACCATTTTTTACATATGTTCCAATTTTTTATAGTGATACCTTAACGATGCTATTTCCTATTCTTGCACTATATTGTTATACTGTTTTTATTCAAAAAGATCAAGAATGGAATCGGAAAAATATCTTATTATGGATCATAATTATTACAGCCATCTTAATGGGAATGCAAATTAAATTTACTGTAATTATTATGTTAATTGCTATTCTTATTGATTATTTTTTTCGCGTTCGAACCACTACTTGGAAGAAATTTTTACCACTTATCGTTGCAGTATTTGGAATTGTCTTTTTAGGGTTTCATAGTTTACAATCATATCTTGTTTATAAGTGGGATATTGATTTAAATGAACAGATTCCCTATACCCATTGGATTATGATGGGACTGGTTCATGATGGTGGATATGATAAAACAGAATATCATTATACTAGAACGTTTCATACGAAAGAAGAAAAGACCAAGGCCAATATCGATATGATAAAATCAAGATTAGGCGCATATGGTCCCGGTGGATATCTTAAATTTTTGAATCATAAACTTGCGGTTACCTGGAATGATGGAACTTATTATGCACCTGAAAAATTAAGACGGTTTCCACTTTCGGCAAATAATATTGTCTATCAGACTTTTTCGAATCAGGGAAGGTATTATAAATATTATTCTGGTGTTGCAAATGCGATTCATATGGTCTTACTATTATTAATCATGGGGTCTACAGTATTAACGTTATATCATAGACAAGCTGATGTTGTAAGTGTTTGTAGATTAGCTGTTATGGGGCTAACCATTTTCTTATTGTTATGGGAGACAAGGTCTCGTTATTTGGTTCAATTTTTACCATTAATTATAGTATGTGCGTTACCAATAATAGATCAAACTATGAAATATATTATTAATCTATTGAAAATAAGGAGAGAAGAGCATGAAACAACAACTAACATATTTAGAACAGATATTTCAAAAGATCAAACATTGGTCAAATCGTAATCGATGTCTTGTTTTTTTGGTAACAATTGTAGTTGCTTTTACTGCCCATCTATGGCTTTTTACCAATCAAATACCAAATGCAGATACGGTTGTATATACTGCTTATCAAGCGTCTTATACTTGGGAGCTTAGCTTAGGAAGATGGTTTATTCCGGTATTGGGTGCTTTTAAAGCGAATATGGTATTATCATCGGTGATTATGGTAATTACCTTATTTCTATTAGGACTTACAGCGGTGTTGTTGGTCGAATTATTCGAACTTAAAAAGCGATCTAGTCAGCTTCTTACTGGAGCAATGACTGCTGTTTTTCCTACTGTTTGTGCTGTTATGGTTTATTATTATTGTGCCGATATCTATATTGTTGCCCAGTTTCTAGCGGTCTTAGCGGTTTATTTGTCCCGCTTTCACAAATGGCAACATGATTTATTGGCGATTGGAGCCTTAACGATTTGTCTTGGAACATATCAATCATATTATTGTATGGCGATTGCCCTTTATTTCTGTCTTATCCTAAAAGAATTAATTCTTATAAAGATCGATTATAAAGTGTTGTTTCGTCATATGGCCCGCTATCTTCTTATCGGGGTTAGTTCAATGGCCCTTTACTTTATCATCCGTGAGATAAGCTTGCAGGTATATCAGTTATCACTGGCAAGTTATATGGGCATGAATGATCTCCATTTTTCGCTATCGATGCTGCCAGACTTGTTATATAATTGTTACTACCAATTTGCGCGTTTCTTCTTTGGTACAACTTTCTTCTATAATCCACTTTCTCGCAAGATAACCTATGCGATTCTCTGGGGATGTTTGGCGGTTTCGATCACGACGTTGGTTCGAACTCGAAAACTTTATAAACAAAAGGGTACCTTTTGTTTAATGGTAATATTCCTCAGTATCTTACCAGTTATCTTTATGATTACGATTTTTATGGTTATGGGAACCGATACATTGAAACTACGAATGTTTCCGCAATTGTTATTGGTCTTTATTTTTATCATCGCAATTGTTGAACATAAAACATATCACAATCGTTTGATCAAAGATATTGTTTTTGTTGCAAGTATGTTCTTAGTGTATCAGTATTTTATCGTGACAACGCAGACTTATTTAAATTTACAATTGAATTTCAATAAAGCGCAAGCTATTACTATTCGGGTAATCGATCGCCTTGAAACGCACCCTGATTATCAGCCAACAAGGAAAATCGCGATTGTCGGTGGTTTACGAAATAGTACATATCCCGTTGCCAATCATGATGTGAGTGCAGCTGTTGTTGGTATTAATTCATCAGAATTAGAAATACTATATGATAACAATGCGAATAGTTGGCGAAATATGATCAAACAATATGGTGGGGCTAATATGAATATTGTTACACAACCAGAATTGAATCAGATCATGCTTAAAGAGGAAGTAAAGGCAATGCCAACATTCCCTGATCGCGAAGCGGTTCAATTAGTAGATGAAGTCTTAGTGGTAAAGCTAGGAACATGAATTATGAGTAGGGGGAAAATCATATGAAAAAAAGACGCGATCCTAAGTTTGAATTATTACGAATTAGTTCAATGTTTATGATTATTATCTGGCATATTCTCATGTATGCCAGCGTAATGGATTATGCTTCGCCTAACGTGCGATATGTTTTATATTTGCTTCAGGCAATCTGTGTAGTCCATGTTAATTCTTATATCCTGGTAACAGGCTATTATCAATGTAAGACAAAGTTTAATCCTAAAAAAGTATTTGGAATTATGAATGCCAGTTGGTTTTACCGGGTTTTATGTACATTAATTGTAATAGGATTCCAATTATATGCGATGTCTACAGTAGACATCATTCGTAGTATAATGCCATATCAATCATCTGCTTATTGGTTTATCAATTCTTATTTGGTCTTATATTTACTAAGTCCATTTCTCAATATTTTATTAAAACATTTGAACCAGAAGCAACACAAAATGTTGATTGTCTTATTGGTGTTTCTAACCTCGGTGATGACCAATCTTTCTAACCAACGCTTTTTCTATAATAATTATGGCTTGTCACCGGTAACATTTGTAATGTTATATATCATCGGTGCCTATTTTCGGAATTATCCATTATCAGAAAATAAGTTGTTAAAAGGAAATACGAGACGTAAAAACCAATTGCTTTTCTTCAGTTTCTTTGTCTTTGCCTTTCTTGTTAATTATTTAATGAAAATGTTTACCGTAACCGTATTAACAAGTGATCAGAGTGTTATTGCTTATCTTAGCCAAGTTCTGAATGCGATGTTTACCAACTATGACAATCCGCTTGTATTACTAGGAACTATTATGTACTTTGGTTACTTTAGTACACTAGAGATCAAACATGATTTCTTAACAAGACTAATCAATCGAGTAAGTGCACTTACATTAGGAATTTACATGATTCATGAAAACTTACTCTTTCGGTTCCGGGGATATCAGTGGCTAGGATTTATTAAGGGAAACGTATATTATTCTTGGACGATTGTCATACGGATTTTACTGATTACTGTGATTATATTTGTGATCTGTGCTGTAATTGAATGGCTTCGTCAATGGCTATTTAATATGATCAAACGAACCAAGTGGTCCAAACGCTTTCGTAATAGTCTACTATCCTATTGGAATAGTTTAGGAATTTATCCGATTGAACTTGTCAAATAATGTCAGAAAAAAGTCAAAAAGAAGTTGACTTTTTTTGATGGTTATAATATACTTAATCTATAAGTAGGAATCATTACTACTTTTATCGAGGTGATTTATGAAGTATTCCCACCAACGAGAAGTGATCTTACAGACGATCAGACGACTTGCAACTCATTTGAGTGCGGCTGATATTTATCAAGAGGTGAAAAAAGAACTTCCAAGTATTAGTTTAGGAACGGTCTATCGTAATTTAAATTCACTAGCCGATCATGGAATGATCCGTAAAATTGAAAATCCATTTGGTAGTGACCAATTTGATTTTACACTTACGCCTCATTCTCATTTATATTGTCAACGTTGTCATCATGTTTATGATATTAATACGACATCAATCGAGGAAATCAGACATGTAATTGAACGGGAACACCATTATCAAATTACATCTTGTAATATGGTATTAGAAGGAATTTGTCATAATTGCCAACCCAAATAGAAAGAAGGATTAAAATGGATTTAAAAGGAACGAAAACAGAACAAAATTTAATGACCGCTTTTGCCGGTGAGAGTCAAGCGCGAAATAAGTATGATTATTTTGCTAGCAAAGCCAAAAAAGAAGGTTATGAGCAAATTGCCGCTATTTTTGCAGAAACAGCTCGTAATGAAAAAGAGCATGCGAAAATGTGGTTTAAATTATTAGAAGGCGGAAATATCAAAGATACGATGTCTAACTTAGAAGCAGCAGCAGCTGGGGAAAATTATGAGTGGACTGATATGTATAGTGCAATGGCTAAAGATGCTCGTGAAGAAGGATTTGATCATATTGCATTCCTATTCGATGGAGTTGCTAAAATTGAAAAGGGACATGAGGAAAGATATCGTAAATTACTTGATAATGTTAAAAATGGAACGGTATTTGAAAGTGAAGAGCCAACGATGTGGATATGCCGCAACTGTGGACATGTTCACTATGGAAATGAAGCTCCAGAAGTATGTCCAGTATGTGCGCATCCAAAAGCTTATTTTGAATTAAGATGTGAAAACTATTAATAGAAATCAATGGGCAATGGCCCTTTTTCTATTAAGGAAACTGTGAAGTTAAGCTAGATTTTAAATTGAATAGAAAGACAAAGTAAATGGTTCATTTCATGATCAACTACTTTGTTTTGGAGGAAAGAATGAGGAAACATGAACATGCGAATATAAGAGTTCCCATTGAAAGTAATAATTTATGTATTACTCGGAATGATCAAGCCTGTATATTATGCGGAGCTTGTAAAAGTGTTTGTAAATTTAGCCAGGGGGTCTATGGTCACTATCAGTTAGAGAAGACAAAAAATCAGGCGATTTGTATTGGGTGTGGGCAATGTACGCTCGTATGTCCCACAAGTGCGATTACAGAAGTTGAAGATTATCTTCATGTCAAAGCTGCAATTATGGATCCTGAAAAAGTTGTGATGATTCAGACATCACCATCAGTTCGTGCAGCGTTAGGGGAAGCCTTTGGCTTAGAACCTGGAACCTTTGTCGAGGGGAAAATGGTGGCGGCCTTAAAAGCTTTAGGAGCTGACTATGTCTTTGATACAACCTTTGGGGCGGACTTAACGATTATGGAAGAGGCGACTGAATTAGTAAAACGAATTCAAAAGAAAGAAGCTTTACCAATGATGACGAGTTGTTGTCCTGCTTGGGTCAATTTTATCGAAACCTTTTTTCCAAAACTGTTACCACATTTATCGACTGCGAAAAGTCCGATATTAATGCAAGGGGCTGTGATTAAGACTTATTTTGCTCTTCATGCTGGGATAGATCCTAAGCGGATTGTCAACGTTGCAGTAACTCCATGTACGGCGAAAAAAGGTGAGATTAAAAGGCCAGAGATGAATAGTAGTGCTAAGTATCATCAGATAGAATCGATGCGGGATGTGGATTATGTGATTACAACTAGAGAATTAGCTACTTGGTTACGGGAAGAGCACCTTGATTTTGCTTCATTAGAAGAGGCAAAGTACGATGACGTTTTAGCGCGCGGAACAGGAGCGGGGATGATTTTTGGAAATAGTGGTGGTGTTATGGAGGCCGCTTTAAGAACAGCGTATCATATGCTGATGGGAAAGACACCACCATTAGAGTTGCTTCAGTATGAACCAGTAAGAGGGCTTGATCATGTGAAAAAAGCAACTGTCACTATTGCAGATACCACCTTAACTGTGGCTGTCATTAATGGGACATTCCAGGCCCGTAAATTTTTAATGAATTTAGAGGAGTCAGGAGAACACTATGATTTTATCGAAGTGATGTCCTGCCGTGGTGGTTGTATTGCTGGTGGGGGAACACCAAAGACTGAGATTCCGCTTCCTGATGAAATTAAGGAACGGCGAATGCAGGCCTTATATGATGCGGATCAACAATCTCGTACTCGTTGTAGTGATGATAATCCAGATATTGTGACTCTTTACGAAACCTTTTTGGGCGCACCGAATAGCGAGCTAGCGCATACTTTATTACATACTTCATATGTTTCCCAAGCTGATAAATTAGGGGAACCTATTCATAGTTAGGAGGACTATATGGTAACATTTTATCGTTGTCGACATTGTGGTAATGTCATAATCAAATTACATGATAGTCATGTACCTGTTGTTTGTTGTAAAGAAGAAATGGCTATCTTAACAGCCAATACAGAAGAGGCGTCTTTTGAAAAGCATATACCTATCATTCGCAAGACAGAAACTGTAACGGAGATTCTGATTGGTGAAACACTTCATCCTATGACTGAAGACCATGCGATTGAATGGATTTATGTGGAAACTAGACAGGGTGGTTATATCCATAATTTAAAACCGACAGATGAACCAAAGATTCAGACTGTTATGAAACAAGATGATATTCTTGCTGTTTATAGCTACTGTAATCTTCATGGATTATGGCAAATGAAAAAGTCCTAGGGGACTTTTTTCTTTGTTAATACATGTTCGTCTGATGTTAATAGGTTGCAATTGTTTTTAGAGTCTAATTGGCCTATCTGGTTCTTTGTTTCTAGTGTTTCTAGTTTCTCCGGGATTAATTTATCGCGGTATAATGCCATCATCTTTGGATTTTGAAATAGTTTACTCTGATAAAAGGTAAATTGCTTCATATGGTCTAAAACAACTTCATCTGATAAGTGATTTGGTTGTTTCGTGACTGTCATTTCTTGTTGCTTCCTTTTTTGTTTCTCCATGTAATAATGTTTGATATAGGTTTCCAAGGTTCCTAGTTCTAATAAGACTGTGGTACCTGTCAAAAAAAAGATCAGGAATTCTAGTAGACTTGTAGATTGTAAAGATAGAAAGGTAGCCAGTAAAGTAAGACCCGTTGTAACAGAGAGAAACCCGGTTTTTACTTTCCCTATGATCGCACTTTCTATCTTGTATTTTTTGATAAAAGAAAGCGTACTAACAGTAGCAATCGCACTTTCTAACAGAAGGGGAATGATCAGAACTGGAGTATAGGTAATACCAGCTAAGAGGGTTAGAAAGGCAAATTCCTTATCGGCAATGGTATCTAAGTATTTTCCCTCAATCGACCAAGCATTCCATTTTCTAGCTAGTTTGCCATCGATAAAATCTGTAAGGGCTGTTATGATAAATAGAATACTTCCAACCTCGATTGCTCCCATCCACATTACGGGAACAATCAAGGGTGATAATATAATTCGTGCACCAGTAATATAATTAGGAATATCTTTTCTCTGCATAAGATCACCTGCTTACTACATAATATAACATTTCTTTTATTAAAAGTATATCATATTTCTTCATTTTTTTTCTAAAGCATTGAAAGATACTTTTCTTTTACTTATGATGGGACCAGTCCTACTATAAATTCATTAACTGCTATTTTGTTTCTTAATTGATCATATTTAGATAAATAGAGTAAAAAATTAAATTATAATTCCAAAAAATAAAAAAAGTAGTTGCCAAAGATATGGAATTTTGGTATAATCATATTGCTTGTTTATTTGGCGATGTAGCTCAGCTGGCTAGAGCGCCTGGTTCATACCCAGGAGGTCGGGGGTTCGATCCCCTCCGTCGCTACCAAGAGGAATTCTACTTGAACTTTTTAAAGTTTCGAGTTTGATAAATAACTAATTCGGAAATGGATTGGTTTTTTTGTTATTAAAAACTGTTGACAATCCAATGCTACAAGGTGAAATAAATAGTCATCTTGGATATGAAAATAACGATAAGAGTGAAAAGCTTATCTGTCCAAAGATGCATTGTACATTATCAGTAAATTCATCATTTAGAAAGGTAACAAAAAAAGGAGCCTTTCCTAATGAAAATGCTCT
>CAJTRV010000002.1:0-49250 GCA_910578855.1 uncultured Bacilli bacterium | reverse complement strand
TGAATTCATCATTTAGAAAGGTAACAAAAAAAGGAGCCTTTCCTAATGAAAATGCTCTTTTCAAATTATTATACTTACGGGTTACTGAACTTTATAAAAAATGGGACGATTCTACTATTCAGAACTGGTCTATGGTTAGAAACCAATTAGATGCCCATCCACAATTTCAAGACAGATTCCGTAACTATTGTAATTAGGTTCTTTGATATGATTTATATATAATATCCTAACTACTTACACACTTTTCTTGACATACCCAAAAATTAATGAAATTTCAATAATAAGACAGATTAAATTTAGGAGGTGTTATATGTCTAAAATTAGTAATGTACTTTCTATGCTTGAATATTTAAGTTCAGGAAAAAAATATAGTATAGCTGAGTTATCAGAAAAACTAGAAGTCACTCCAAGAATGATTCGAGTGTATAAAGATGAAATAGAAAAAGCTGGAATTTATATAGATACTATTAAAGGTCCATATGGAGATTATGTATTAAATATGTAGAATTTGAGTCTACATATTTTTTTTACGACATAGTTGTTTGATCTTATTAGATAAATCATGCTGGCTTTCATAATGATCTGTTTGGTCTAAGGCATCATAGATTGTAAATGCATGTGGTGGTTCGCCATAAGGGTGATCATCGATGGTAATCGTATAGTCACATTGCCATGTTGATTTATCATCTACAGAATCATTTGTGGAACAAGCGATAATGGTACTATTTGGAAAGAATGTTTTGAGGGGAAATGGTCCCATAGTATGAATAATGTAATCAAAGGGAATTTGGGATAGTTCTGTTAAGGTTTGATGAAGCTCCTTACGCGCATTGATCCGTATCTTATGTAAAGAGGCACTTTGTGGGGCGCTATAAATAATTTGATTGTCCATTGCTGCGCGACTTCCAACAATAGTAACTTCATCGTGAGTAGTGAGAAATTGAAGCGCTAGGGATGAGGTGAGTTCATAAAGATAGTATTGGACTTGTTCATCAATGAATTCGTTCTTTAGACTTCCAGCCGTAATTAAGATTTGGCGGGTATGATAAAATTCTTGGTGTAAGAATTTTTTGAAGGCTTCCAGATCGAGATCAGGTTTTGGATAGTGCATAATATATTGTTCGAGGTAATTAGGAAAATAGTGTTTTGATGAGACAAGGTCAGCAGCACGATAAAAGAATGCTGATGAATCTTTCTCTAAGGAAACTGTTTTCCCACAGAGCATACAAGTGTGATGATCACGATTTATTACGCAATGGGGACATATCATTTGCGCTTGTTCTAATGCCTTCTTGGCCTCCATTAGGGAAGGATGGGTATCTCGTTGTAGCTCTAAAAGACCAATACAGGGATCGTCATAACCGGTACACCAACGAATATCGTAGGCCTTTTGTAACAATCTTTGATTGGTTGCAATTTTTTCATACTGTTTGCGATATTGAATAATCATTTTTAATTGATCTATGTTCATGTTAAAACCTCATTGTATCTCTATTATACCAAATTTTGCTTTTGATATCTAAAGAAATAAAAAAATGTGGTATGATAGTACTAGTAGGTGAGTTATGGAACAAATAACAGCAAAAACAATCCTTTCAACCGTATCTTACGGAAAAAACTGGTTTGGTATTGATTATAATATGAATTTATATCGTGGTTGTTCTCATGGTTGTATCTACTGTGATAGCAGGAGTAGTTGTTATCAAATTGATCATTTTGATACCGTTCGGGTAAAAGAGAATGCGCTTGTTTTGTTGCGGAATGAATTAAGTCGTAAGCGGAAAAAGGGGGTAATTGGAATTGGCGCAATGTCAGATACCTACAATCCCCATGAAAAACACCTTTGTATGACACGGCAAGCTTTGGAAATTATATTGGCGTTTGGTTTCGGGGTATCGATTGATACGAAGAGTGACTTGATTGTTCGAGATATCGATTTATTAAAAGCCATTGCAAGAACGCAACCGGTGATTATTAAGATGACAATCACTACTATAGATGATAGCTTATCTAGACAGATAGAGCCTCGGGTTTGTCCCTCATCACAACGGTTTGCTGCTATTAAAAAACTCAGTGAAGCTGGATTATTTGTTGGTATTTTGATGAATCCTATTTTACCGTGGATTACGGACTCGGAAGATAATATTCGTAAGCTAGTGGCACTGGCTCATCAAAGTGGGGCCAAATTTATTCATACTTATTTTAATGTAACGCTAAGGGAAAATCAACGTGATTATTATTATGCACAATTAGATCAACTGTTTCCAGGCTTAAAAGAGAAGTATCAACGCTATTACAAAGGAAGTTATTTCTGTCCAATTCCAGACAAGCAAAAAATGTGGCGTTTGTTGAAACAGATTGTGAACGTTATGGAATCTTATATCGGATGGAGGATATCATTCATGCTTACCGACCCGTAAAAAAAGAGCCAAAACAGTTAAAATTATTTAATTAGACTAGAAAATGATAAGAAATTATGATATAATGATAATGTTCTTATTTTGCCCCATAGCCAAGCGGTAAGGCATCGGACTCTGACTCCGACATGCGTTAGTTCGAATCTAACTGGGGCAGCCAAGAGAAAATAATCATCTTTTAGAAGATGATTTTATTATAGAAAGATGTGAGAATATGAATCAAGAATTGGCCGATCTTTTATTTCCTAATGTTACGGGGACTCCAGAGGAAATCCAGGCATTATATCCGAAACGAAATCGACCAGTAGGGAGTATGGTAACGCGATTTGCTCCTAGCCCAACAGGGTTTATTCATTTGGGTAGCTTATACACAAGCTGGATCTGTCAGACGTTTGCCAAACAATCAGATGGTGTTTTTTATCTACGAATCGAAGATACCGATGGGAAACGGCAGGTTGAAAATGGTATTCAAATGATGATTGATGATCTGCACTCTTATGAGATTGTCTTTGATGAAGGAGCGACAATTGGTGGGGACTATGGCCCTTATATTCAGTCAGAACGAAAAGATATCTATCAAGTTTTTATTAAATCTTTGGTCGCCCAAGGCCTTGCTTATCCTTGTTTTATGACCAAAGAGGAGCTTGAGCAGATGCGAAATATGCAGGAGGCGAAAAAAGAGCGCCTGGGATGTTATGGTAAATACGCGAAATATCGCGATATTACATTGTCAGAAGTAAAGGAAAAGTTGCAGCAACAACTTCCCTATGTTATTCGTCTAAAGGCTATGGGGAAGTTTGAGCGGACTATCGAAATGAAAGATGCCGTGAAAGGAAAGGTAAAATTTCCTGAAAATGATATGGATGTTGTAATTATGAAAACTGACGGCTTACCTACTTATCATTTTGCCCATGTAATTGATGATCGCTTCATGGGAACCACCCATGTAATCCGTGGAGACGAGTGGTTATCTAGTTTACCAATTCATGTGAATTTGTTTCAAGTCTTGCATTTTAACATTCCTAAATATGCCCATATTTCTCCCTTAACCAAGAAAGATGGTGAGCGAATTCGCAAATTATCAAAACGCCATGATCCTGAGTGTGCCATTCATTATTATAAAGAACAGGGAATTCCCGCTGATGCCTTAAAGTTATATTTTGCGACATTGATGAATCCCAATTTTGAACAATATTATATGAGTGATCGGACGGCTACAATTGATGAATATCAGTTTGAACTATCAAAGATGTCGGTCGGAGGAACCTTGTTTGATATCGATAAATTAACTAGCTTATCCCGAATTTATTTTAGTCGCTTAAAAGCCTCTGATTTATATGAAAAGATGCTTACTTATTATGAAGAATACGATTCTGAATTTGCTGCATTATTGAAGTCACATCGGACCCTCTCAATTGCCGCTTTAAATATTGAACGTGAGGTAAAACGCCCCCGTAAAGATCTTGCTAACTACGGGGATATGAAACGACAAATGTGGTATTTCTATGATTCGTTATTTGAAGTGGAGAAACAAAAGCGCCCCCTTGTGATTCGTGATTGCTATCAAGCAGACTTTTTAAAGACGTATATCCGTGATTATTGGTGTGAAACTGACGACAAGGATACCTGGTATGAAAAAGTGAAACAGTGTGCTCAAAAGTTTGGATTTGCTAAAACAACCAAGGAGTATAAAGAACAACCTGATCAATATATCGGTCATATTGGAGATGCTTGTGAACTGATTCGAATTGCGCTTACTTATTGTTTGGAGACTCCTGATCTATATGAAATGATGAATGTTTTTGGTCGAACAACAGTGGAACATAGAATCAATGATTTTTGCAATTCTTATTTAAAGTGAATAAAATCACTTGCAAACAAATTAAAAATTCGTTATAATGGTAATGGTTTTTACCATTATTATGGCCCGTTGGTGAAGCGGTTTAACACGCCGCCCTCTCAAGGCGGTATTCACGGGTTCGAAACCCGTACGGGCTACCAATTGAGAATAAAACCCTTGAATTTCAAGGGTTTTTAATATGCCGAAGTTGTTTTAGTTTATGTTGCTGTTATGAAGTGCCTGATATAGCGGTCGTATCGATCACTTTCCATGGGACCTACGAATAGATGCCAGTTGTTACTCGGACTGCGATTCATCTGATCGAGCAACATCACTATGAGTTGGTTCAGCCGACCTTTCATATCTTTCATGTCTCACGAGCTAAAGACCCCAATCCTGACCATTGGATTATTGAAGCCTGTTTAATCATAAAAAAAGAGATCTAAGTATGGCAGGACCAAAAATAAACAAGATTTAATCGAAGCTACGAATCAAGGCTATCAACAATTACGCTCACGAACTATGTCAATTTGATGTTACTGGTAAAAAGGAAGCTCACTGGGTTCGTGATAAAAATATTAGAGATATTCTCATTCATTTATATGAGTGGCATCAATTATTATTACAATGGATTATAGTCAATGAAACAGGCGAGTGCACGCCCTTTCTTCTGGAACCCTGTAATTAGAAAACCTATGGCGAGATGAATCGTGCTTTTTGGGAAGACCATCAAGCAAACTCGTATTATGGACAATATTGTATTTCGATTGCGGTTCATCATTATGAATGGGCCCTAAAGAAAATAAAACTACAGTAAAAAGCATTGACGATGAAGAAATAAGCATTTTATTTAAAGAGCGTTTAACGAAAGTCTCTTTTCTTTTGGGCGGATGATCCGAGGTTACCTCTAAAGCTGGTTTGAAAAATGAAGTAGAATCGAAGGACCTATTAATTATTGTAATACGAATCTTGCCACGTGAACAAATGTTTGATATAATGTGATTGAGGGATCGTTATGAATTATCAACCATTAGAAAATAAAAGTGCAATGCATCACATAAAAAAACCACGCCTTCCGTATTCTTGGGATCTCAATATATACCGGGGATGTGAACATGGATGTAAATATTGTTTTGCTATTTATTCGCATGATTATCTGAAAAACGATAATTACTTTGGAACTGTCTACTATAAAAAATATATTTTGGAGGCATTAGAAAAAGAATTATCTAGTCCCAAATGGAAGCATGAAGTTGTCAATATTGGGGGAATTACCGACTCTTATCAACCAATTGAACGGGAACGCAAACTGATGCCTGAGGTGTTAAAGTTAATGATCAAATATAAGACACCCGTTATTATTTCGACTAAGAGTGCATTAATTTTACGGGATATTGACTTAATTAAAGAGTTATCGGAAATCGTCACCGTTAATATTGCTTTTACCATTACGACACTAGATGAGAGAGTTCGGACCTTTTTGGAACCCAATGCTAGTTCATCACGAGAACGGTTTCGCGCTTTAAAACGCTTTAAGGAAGAGACCAATGCCGTGGTTGGACTTCATATGATGCCCATTGTTCCCTATCTTACGGATAACCGTTACAATTTAGAACAGATGTACCGATTGGCAGCGAAAGTTGGCGTTGATTATATCTTACCGGGAACGTTATATCTGAGGGGAAAAACACGGACATATTTTATGAATGCTGTGAAAGCGTTTCACGAAGACCGGTATCAAAAAATTAAAACATTATATCAAAAAGGAAGTGCTTTAAAAGATTATAAAGCTGGGCTATATCCCTTTATTGCTTCCCTTGAGAAAAAATATCATTTATCTCGTGATTATATGAAAGCAATTAATCAGAAAGAAAAGAGGATAAAAGAGGCAAGCCATTTTAGTTGAACCCTAAAATAAAATATACTATAATAAAGATGAATAGGAGTGAAAATATGTCAAGTAAGAAAGGGAAAGAACCGTCGGAAATCTATTATCAAAAATTAGTTCGTAATAAGATTCCAGAGATAATCTTAGATCAACATGAGAAGCCCATTTTTCGTATATTAAGTGAGCAGGAATATCAAAAAGAATTGCTTCACAAATTAGAAGAAGAAGTGAAAGAAGTAGTAGAAGCTACCACTTCAACAGAAGTTTTAATGGAGTGTGGTGATGTTTTACAAGTGTTGGAGGATATTTTAAAACATTATCACTATACCTTAGATGACTTAATAGATCAAAAGCGAAAGAAGGAAGCCCAACGTGGTAGTTTTGATGACCGCTTCTTTTTAGAGAAAGTAGTGAAATAAATGCGTATTATTGTTGACGCTGATGCGATGCCAAGTATTCCTCTGATTGAGAATATAGCTAGGCGATATGGGCTACCGTGTATTCTAATTAGTGATGATACTCATGAATTACGAAGTAATTATAGTGAAGTAGTTACTGTAACCAAAGGGTTTCAAAGTGTCGATATGTATCTAGTGAATATGATAACACCTGGTGATATCGTTATTTCTCAGGATTATGGGGTAGCTGTTTTAGGACTTGCAAAACAGTGTTATGTGATTCATCCAAAAGGATTTTGTTATACAAAAGAGCATATTGATTCTATGCTTGCTGGACGTCATATGGCTAGTAAAATGCGAAAACACGGTCATCATACCAAGGGTCCAAAGAGGAGAACCAAAGAAGATGAGGAACGCTTAATGAATACTTTAATCAAACAAATTGAACAAGAAATGAAGTGATAAGATGAGAATTATGAATATCAAGAAAATGCGAGGATCCAAATATAAAATCACGATGATGAATGGCGAAGTATTTACCTTACAAGATCAGATCATAATAGATTATAATCTATTATTTCGTAAAGAAATTGATGATCAACTCCGAACAACCCTGGTGCAAGAAAATGCCTATTATGAAGCATACCATAAGGTGGTTGCGTATATTGTCCGCAAATTACGAAGTCGTAAAGAAATTGTTGATTATATGAAAAAGTATGAATTGACGGATAAGCAGAAAGAGAACATGCTTCAAAAGCTTGCGTCTTTAAATTTAATCAATGATCGTATTTATGCGAAAAGTTATGTCGCTGATAAGTTGACTTTTACGAAGGAAGGTCCTCTTAAATTACGTCATGATCTAGAAGCTCAAGATATTTCTGATATGGATATTGAGTTTGCTTTGGAACAAGTAGATGATATGGAGCGAAAAGAGAAAATAAAGCGGATGATCATGAAGAAAATTCAAACCAATCGTCGTTATTCGAATCAGGTGTTGCGTCAAAAGCTAAAGGCAGATCTCAGTCGACTTGGTTATGATCAGGCTTTTATCGTAGATTGTTTGGAATCTGTATCGTTTGGTACCGATCATTTGATCGAAAAAGAATATGAGAAGCAATATCGGCGGTTGGCCAAAAAATATTCAGGCGGAGAATTACAGTATAAAATAAAAGAAAAACTATATGCCAAAGGATATAGTATGGATACCATTCGCATGTATCTCGAGCAAAAAGAGATATAGATAAAAGATAGTTCTGATTTAGAACTTTTTTTTGTGACATTTAAATTCATTATAAGAGCTTTCTGTTTGTTGTATAAAATACACAAAAGGAAATAGATGGCATATTATTTTCACCAAGTCAAATATGGTTTGGAAGTCGTGATGAGAGCTTACTTGATGCGTTTTATGAATAAGTATTAAAAAAACAACTGGAGCATCAGCTGTTTTTTTTGCTATCTATTCATTACTTTTTAAAATTTTTAGAACGTCTTTTGGATCCATTTTTTGAGCGGGTTCTTTATAATGGGGTTTTAGATGAAGGTGGAAATGTTTTACCTCCTGGACATCACCATTATTTTGCATAAATGTTAATCCATCACAGTGTAATTTATCATATAAAAGAGCTTTCATATCTTTGGCAACTCTCCATATATGATTTAGTGTATCCAAAGGGATGGTATCAATATCAAGGGTATGCTCCTTAGGGACGATTAATAAGTGCCCATTGCTATCTGGGAAGGCATCCAAAAAACATACGACTAAATCATCTTCATAAATAATATTGGCTTCTATTTCATGGTTTGTAATTTTACAAAATAAACAATTCAAATTTATCATCCTCCTTATATTCATTATACCAAGATTTTACAAAAATAAAACCTGATTTTCTAAATAATAAAAAGGATAGTTAATTTTCTATCCTTATGGTGTGAATATCTGCGAATATTCTATCTTATATTGGTAAAATAGCGAAGTTTTATACAAACAACTGGTGTATAATCTTAAAAATATGGTAAAATATGATTGGAGATGATGGAATGCAAACATTAGAGATTAAAAACTTAACGGTTGAAGTGGAACGAAAGACAATTTTAAACAACTTCAACTTGACAATAAAAGAAGGCGAAATACATGCGATTATGGGGCCCAACGGAACGGGGAAATCAACTCTATCAAAAGTGATTATGGGAGATCCTAGTTATCAAATAAAAGAGGGGTCGATCACTTATAATGGCCAAGAAATTCAACACTTAACTGTTGACGAACGCTCGCGAATGGGAATATTCCTTGGGATGCAGATGCCAATGGAAATTGCCGGGGTAACCAATGCTGATTTTCTTCGAAGTGCGTTGCATGCCAAAGAAGGGAACAATTTTAAATTAATGCCCTTTATTAAAGAACTTGATCAAGCAGTAGAACAACTACAGATGAATAAAGATATGATTCATCGCGGGGTTAATTGTGGATTTTCTGGTGGTGAACGAAAAAAGAATGAGATTTTGCAAATGTACTTATTAAAACCATCATTGGTGATGCTTGATGAAATTGATTCAGGATTAGATGTCGATAGTTTAAAAATTGTTGGTGAAAATGTAATGCATTATCATGCCTTAAAACAACCTGCAATTCTTCTAATTACCCATTATCAGCGCTTGCTTGATTATATCAAACCAGACTTTGTTCATATTATGGTTGATGGACATATTGTGAAAAGTGGCGATGCTTCTTTGGTAACAGAAATAGAACAACATGGGTATGATCATTATAAAATAGAAAAAAAGAAAAAAATTACAACAATTGGGACTTGCGCTGTAAAGGAAAGTTTGAAACATGAATAGAATATATGTAGTGAATGATGCGATTGAAAAGCATTCATTAGATGGTTGTGTTTCGATCGATGTAGTAGAGAAAAATGATTTCTTTTCAGTCAATAGTATCAAGTTACATTTTTTAGAAGATACTACAATATGGTTATATTATGAAGCCAAGGAAGAAATTAAACTTGATATTTTCATTCGTGTTGAGGCAAATGTTCACGTAACGATAAATGAAGTTAGAACTGGAATGCGGACCAAAGTACAGTATAAATATTATCTCGATGAATATGCTGATATTAAAGTAAATAAGTTTTATCATGCTTCGCAAGTAAGAGAATTAGATATTATTAATTTAAATGGAGTCGGGGCTAACATTCGCACGGTTTTAAAAAGTATTGCTACTGGTGAAGAAAAATATGATATGATGATTTATCACAATGAGGTACAAACAACCAGTGATATTTTAAATCATGCTGTTGTGGATCAAAAAGGAAAATTAACCTTTAATGTGACTTCCGTTGTTCCGAAGGGAAAAACAGGATGTGTAGCCAATCAGATGAACCGCGTGATTAATTTGAATGATCAGAAGTGTAAGATTTGTCCCAATTTACTAATTGATGAGTATGATGTAACAGCCAATCATGCGGCTTTAATTGGAAAATTTGCCGATGATGAATTATTTTATCTACAGAGTAGAGGTTTGACACGCGAAGAGGCGATGTCGCTTCTCATGAAGGGATTTTTATGTAGTAATATCGAGGAGCCAGAATTATTAAATATCATTAAAGATTCTATGAATCAATATTGGAGGTGATAAAGTGAATCGTGAAGATTTTCCGATGTTAAAACAGGATATTATCTATTTTGATAATGGTGCTACTTCCTTAAAGCCAAACTGTGTGATCGATAGTGTAACGGAGTATTACAAGCGATATACAGCGAATGCCCATCGTGGTGATTATGATATCAGTTTGCAAGTAGATGCCGCTTATGAAACGACGCGAATTCTCGTTAAGGAATTTATCAATGCTAAAAGTAGTAAAGAAATCGCCTTTACGAGTGGAACAACGGATTCTTTAAATAAGATTATCTTTGGTTATTTTAAATATCATTTAAAAGCTGGGGATGAAGTATTACTCACTCGTTCTGAGCACGCTGCTAATCTCTTACCATGGTTTGAACTACAAGATGAGATCGGGATTAAAGTGCGTTATATTGAATTAGATGAAGATTATCGGGTAACATTAGACAATGTAAGAAAAGCTATTACACCCAAAACCAAAGTAATTAGTTTGGCCCACGTGACCAATGTGGTTGGGGATGTACGACCGATCAAGGAAATTACAACCCTTGCTCATGATCATGATATTCTCGTTGTAGTTGATGGCGCCCAAAGTGTATCACATATGAAAGTAGATGTTACCGACCTTGATGTTGATTTTCTAGCCTTTTCTGCTCATAAGATGTGTGGACCAACTGGAGTTGGAGTTCTCTATGGAAAAGAAGCATTACTAAATAGTACCAAACCGATAATTTTTGGTGGGGGAATGAATGCAAGTTTTGATCCTGATGGAACACGGGTTTATAGTGAAATTCCTACTATTTTTGAGGCCGGAACGCCTAATATTGCTGGGGTAATTGGATTTGGAACGACTATTGAGTATTTAAATAAAATTGGAATGGATCAGATCCATGCTTATGAACAGGAATTAAAAGATTATTTTATGAAAAAAATAAAAGAAATTCCGAATGTAATCGTCTATAATAATCACAGTGAGAGTGGGATCGTCGCCATTAACTATGATGGAATATTCTCTCAAGATTTAGCAATCTATCTAAATAAATATCATATTTGTGTTCGAAGTGGTAGTCATTGTGCGAAAATCTTAAAAAATGAGATAGGAATTAAAAATACCACACGAGTAAGTTTTTATTTCTATAATACCAAAGCAGAAATCGATCGGTTGATCGAAGCATTAAAAAATCCTAATATTAAAACCGACATTATTTAATGAAATTGAAAAAATATAAATTATCACAGAAGGAAAATTTATATTTCTTGTAATGATATATAATGCTTCCAATCGTTGTACTATTTGTATGAATAATTTTGTTTTTTTATTACATTTATCACATTTATCGTGAGAAATGTAATTTTTTTTTTGCTGAAAAGACGATTGCTGTTTTGATAAAAATTAAATAAACTATTTTTTAATTCTTCTACGTATTGTCGTATTTTATCGAATATACGGTTATAGTTTATTAACAATCTTTTTATTTTGTGCTATTTTAAGGATGATTATAATATAGATTTTACAGTCAAATGACTCGTAGTAAAAATCGAAATATAGAAATTATAGTTAAAAAATATCTTAATTATATCATATGAGGAGGTTTATTATGGAAGAAAATAAAAAATTGATATTTAAGGATTATGTTTTAGAAAATAAGGATGTAAGGGAATTGTTAAAAGAGCGGGGGATTGATGTCGAAGCTCATCCTGATAGATATAAAATAGAATATGAAGCAGCTATGGACGATGGTTATGATCAGCCAATTAGTTCTTATTCGGTATATGAGGTTACTCCACGAAAGAAAATTTATGATTCAGGTTATCTTATTTATCGGAAATTTCCTAATGGTAATGGTAGTGATGGTTCTTATGATGATGCAGATTATGATTATACAAAGCAAAAGAAGGAAAGGTTAGAAAAACAAAAAAGGAAAAAGGTTGTTAGAGTTACAAAAAAGGTTGCGAATAATGCCAGCAAGTTGTTAGCACTAGCGGCATTAGTAGCTGCTCTTACGGCACCGATTGGGTTTGTTAATACATATCATAATAGAGTTGTTAAAACTAGTGTTCCCGTTCAAAAGGTAGTTACAACGGAATCTAATGTTTATGATGAACTTAAGATTCATGATGGTAGTAGTATTGAAGCAGGTACTGATTTTTATGAAGTCGGAACTCGAACTGGTGATACTGCTAAGATGGGATCTAATTCTTCTGCTATGCCAGGTAATTATGAAATTTCAGGATTCGCTATATATGATGAAAATAATTATTTGGTAGATTCTTTCGTTGATTTGAATAGAACTTCTTACGATGTTAATTTAGGATCTTCAATTAATAAAATTTGTGAACAAAATGGTCTTGATCCTTCTAAAGTTACAGTGGCACTTCATTTAGGAAGTGAAGTAGATGGTAGTACTTTAGGCTGGTTTGATGCCAAGGATATTTTGGGGCCCAATTTATCAGTTAGTAAAAGTGAGGTTGTTACCTCTTATGAAACTAAGACGTCTATAGTGAAAGAGAAGGGGGATAAGGTATTTGATTATAGTATCGATCATGTAACGCCTACAGAAGCAATGGTTGTTACTAGTTTGGCTGGTCTAGCTGCTGGTTCCGCTTTTGCTAATAAAGTGAGAAATGGGAATAATGGATATCGTTTGGCTGAGGAAGCGTACCGAAAGAACTCATTATTTGAAAAACTAAAATCTAAGTTGTTTTCTAAAAAATCAGTAGCGCAGTCTTTATCTAGTGATCAAGTGACTTCTACTTTGGATAATGAGAGTGTTTCGATGGGGAGGTCAATGTAATGAATTTTGATGAGAGTAAGTTATTTGATCATTATGTAGACAATTTTAAAACGCTTCAGCTTGCCGATAAAAAACAGATAACGGTTGATGAATTAAAGTTGTTAGTTGGTGTTTTAAGTGAATTAAATAAACAGGATAGCAATGAAGCGTTGTTATTTATTAATAGAATGATTTCTAATTTAAACGTGGAAAATAAAAGTGAAGATGATTATGCCGAAACTGTTTTTGTCTATATTAAGTATATTCAAGAGTTATTAGCACAGTATGTGGAAAGGAATTAAAGATGAATAAAATTGAATTTGGTGATTTGATTACGTTAGAGGATGGTAAGGAATATATTTGCTTTGGTCTCATTGAAGATCATTATGTGTGTTTGATACGTAATATTAAGAATGAAAAAAAAGATTATTTATTTGCTAAACAAATAATTGCTAATGGTGATTTATCACTTGAAATAGTTGAAGATGAGAAAACATTAAATAGACTTAATGATTTGTTTTTAAAAAAATATAAGGGTGAATGATGAAAATAATTGTTTTGAACGAACAAGTAGAAAAAATTTTCTTAGGATGAATATAATCAAACAAAAAGAGCAGGTGAATGCTCTTTTTGTGTATCATATCTGTTAAATAGGATCTAGTCTTTAATTAAAAAAACTTTCTGGTGAAAGATGTTACTTTAGGAAGGAAAATGGAGATAAGGTATGTAAGATTATAGTAGGGTGATAGAATGAGTATTCAAAATTGGTTAAAGAAAATGGCGCGAGAATATTGGTGGGCAATGATTGGTTTTACCATAATAATGGTTGTGATCATGGTTGGTGGGTACTTTTGGTGGAATCGACACAAAGTAGAGGAGTCAACAGAAACGCTAGTGATGAAGCAAGCAAGTGAGGTTAGATTGCCGGATCAAAAAGCATTGACAGTGGATATTAAAGGGGCAGTAAAGCAGCCTGGGGTATATGAATTAAAAGCGGGAAGTCGCGTCCAGGATGTGATCATGAAAAGTGGCGGCTTATTAGAACAAGCGGATACGAGTTATATTAATTTAAGTAAGCTTTTGGATGATCAAATGGTTGTAATTATTTATACCAAAGAAGAAATAGCAGCCATGAAAAAAGGTCAGGAAAATGTTGTTATTGTCGAGGGAACGTGTATTTGTCCCAATGTGACCAATGATGGGTGTTTGAAGGATGACAAGGTTGTGAGTAATCAGAAAGAGACAACCTCAAAAAAGCAGATCGAACTAGTTAATATTAATACAGCAAGTATAGAAGCGTTACAGACGTTAACGGGAATTGGTCCTAGTAAAGCTCAAGATATCCTTAATTATCGTAACCAGGTTGGCAAGTTTCAGAAGCCTGAGGATATTATGAATGTCAAAGGAATTGGAAAAGGATCATATGAGAAAATTAAAGATCACATTACCGTTTCCTAAATATTTATTATGTTTCATCATAATAGTAGCTGGAATTACGTGGTATCGTCTTCAATATGGGAGGCCCAAAACATATTACCACGAGCAGGTAACAGAGATAACGGGGATAGTCTATCAAATAGCGGATGATGATGATCAAATGGTTCTCTATGTTCGTGGACTAGAACGTGTACGAGTGACACTTTATAAGAAAATAGAGATTAAATTAGGTGATTGTGTAACATTTACAGGAAAAATGAAGTTACCAACGGGAACTCCTGTATTTCATCTTTTTCAATATGATCTATATTTACGTAGTAAACATATTCAGTGGTTATTTTATGCGGATCAGGGAACGATCGTTTCTCGTAATCAAAATATATTTTATGAAATAAAACAGGGGGTTATTGATCACTTAAAACGGTATGAAAGTGAGGCTTACTTAAAGGCTTTTCTATTAGGGGATACATCAATGTTTACGGATTCAGATAAGCAGGAATTTAGAGCGTTAGGAATTAGTCATCTGTTTGCTGTTTCGGGGATGCATGTTACTTTATTTACATCTCTGTTGATGTGGTTATTGCGAAAGTGGTGTTCACCACCAATTATGAAAACAATTGTCGCCGTTATTTTGGGATACTATCTTTTTCTAACAGGATTTACGCCATCCGTCATTAGAGCAGTCGTGATGACAATTGTTTTATTATGGAATCAGCGAATTTCAGCACTGTCATTGTTATTATTTCTTGGTAGCGTGTTATTGTTATATCAACCATACTATGTTTATCATCCGGGATTTGTATTTAGTTTTACCGTTAGTTTTTATTTGCTGCTGTTTCGTGATTGGATCAATGCGTCACATTGTTATTTTGCCCAGTTAATAAAGACTAGTGTCATTGCTTTTCTGGCTAGTCTTCCACTTACGCTTTATTTTTTTTGTGAGATTAATCTCTGTAGTGTGATCAATAATCTAATCTATGTTCCCTATGTTTCATATTTATTGTTTCCGATGGCACTCCTTAGTAGTATCTGCCCTTGTCTAGATTCCGTGTTACAAGTGATGATTTCGATTTTTGAGTTTTTGCTGCGGATTACGACGGCATTTAAATGGTTTCTCATTTTTCCCCATATTCCTATCACATATTATTTTCTTTATAGTGTTATGATAATCTTGGCTGTAAGGAAAATGATTAAGCGGGATTATAATTTTTTTCTATTCTTAATTATTATGTTGACACTTCATTATATGTTACCTTATACCAGATATAGTGCCAAACTAACGATGCTTGATGTCGGCCAGGGAGACTGTTTGTTAATAACGTTAAAACATAATCAGGGGGCGATCTTAATTGATACTGGTGGAATTGTGTCATATGGACAACAAGAGAAATTGTTTCTTGCCCAAACGCGGATTATTCCTTACTTAAAGAGTCAGGGAATCCGTAAATTAACCGCCCTTATTCTGACTCATGGGGATTATGATCATGCGGGTGAAGCCATTGCGCTAATGAAGTCATTTCCAGTAGATCAGGTTATTTTGAATGCGGGAGATAACAACCATTTGGAGCAGAAGTTGATCAGTTTTTTAGAAACCAAACGAATTTTTTATCAGCAAGTAAGTAGACAGAATATTCGACTTGCTGGACAGTTGTTTCAATTTTTAAATTTAAAAAATCAGACAAACGAAAATAGAGATAGTCTAATTTGCTACACCAAAATAGAAAATCGCAATATAATATTCATGGGAGATGCGACAAAGGAAGAAGAAAAATACGTGATTGATACATATAATTTACCAAAGATGGATATAATAAAGGTAGGACATCATGGATCGAGTACCAGTAGTAGTCAACAATTGGTAAGTCAGTTACAACCGGAAGTAGCACTAATCTCAGTTGGAGATCATAATCGCTATGGACATCCTAGTCAAGACATTTTAAAGCGGTATCAGAAATTACAAACCAAGATTTATCGTACTGATCAAGTTGGAAGTGTCCAAATTACACTTCGATCTTTGAAGATTCGCACTTATCACAAGTACGCTAGCGCTTAGCGTTTGATATAGATTGGAGACTATTTTCATAGTCTCTTTTGTTTGAAGTTATTTTTGCCTGATGAGGTAGTAGGAAATTCCATACTTTTCCTACATGTATCTAAAAACAAATGGATCCTAGGTGGATAAAATGTCAGATATGCGAATCCAACATAGGTAGCAATAATGAAAGAAATACTGAAATGATTAAGATATTTTTTTTGCTGGTTGCCTCTAGATCCATCCTTGGAGCTAGGCAATGGGAACAATCATCGCGAGCAAGCATCATAGACAAAGTGAAGGGGAAAAGTCAAGGTAAAGACGCGGATGATACTCCCTATTTTAGATATTTTTTATTCATACTTTTGCCCCTTTCTAACCATAATAACAATGGTGATGTTTTATGAAAATTAGACTTGGTTATGTATCGGTTCCTATTACACTTTCGCATGTAACAGCTTCTAGTCTGATGACCTATACCTATTATAAAAAACTAGGAGAAGAAGAGGGACAAAAACGGTTAGATGAGATCATCAAGTCTAATTTTTCTGATTTAGAGAAAATTTTATATTACAATTATAAAAATGATATTTATTTTTATCGGCTTACCTCAAACTTAATTCCCTTGTCAACCCATCCTGAAGTCAATTATGAAGTGTATCATCGTTATCAAACTGAGTTTAGAAGGATAGGAAAGTTGGTCAAACAATATCACATTAGAATTGATACGCACCCCAATGCCTTTTGCGTGTTAAATAGTATTCATGAAGAGGTGGTAAATTCTAGTATCAATATACTTCGTGATCAATATTTTATGTTCCAAGCAATGAAGATTCCTGGAAAAATCATTCTCCACGTTGGCAGTGGAACCTATGGAAAGAAAGCGGGGATCAATCGCTTTATTAAACAATTTAGGGCTTTACCATCCGCATTACAAGCCTGTATCTTATTGGAAAATGATGATAAGCTATATCATGCCGAAGACGTATTAATGATTTGTGAGGCAACTGGTATTCCGATGGTGTTAGATTATCATCATCATATCTGTAATCCTTGCCAAACCGATATTACCGAATTATTGCCTCGGATCTATGCTACTTGGGAGAAAGAGACAGAACCGCCGAAGATGCATTATTCTTCTCCGAAGAGTAAGAAAGAGAAACGGAGTCATAGTGAATATATCGTGTTAGATGACTTTGTCGAATTCTTAAGAGTATTAAAGCAGCAATCCCATGATGTCGATGTAATGTTAGAAGCTAAGGCCAAAGATGATGCGATCTTTCACCTTGTTAGAGGCTTAAAATATAAAAATATTACAGTAGAAGGAACGACGATTTTTTTGTAAAGAACAATTTTCATATTGTTTTTTTTTGTTCTTGACAAAGTAGCGCAACAGGTGTACTATTGTATTAGATGACTAATACAAAGAAAGGAGACGTTATGCAATGGAATTTTGATCATGATCGTCCGATCTATAAACAGTTAGTCGAACAGCTTCAAATTGCCATCATTACAGGTCAGTACTCAGCCTTAGAAAAATTACCATCCGTTCGTGATCTGGCTATGGAATCGAAGGTGAATCCCAATACGATGCAAAAGGCGATGCAGGAGTTAGAAAATTTAGGACTTGTTTATAGTAAGCGAACGAGTGGGCGCTATATTACCGAGGATCAAGCCTTAATTGCCAAAATCAAACGCGAAATGGCCTCGGAAAAAATAAGACAATTTATGACCGATATGAAACAGTTGAATCTTAGTCGTGATGAGGTCATACAGTATTTAAAGAAAGAGGAGGAAAGACATGACAAAATTAGTGGAGTGTAGCAATGTCAGTAAACGATATGGAACGAAACTTGCCCTTGATCATATCAATCTAACGATTGAACGAGGAAAAATTATTGGACTACTCGGTCCAAATGGAAGTGGGAAGACCACGTTAATCAAGTTATTAAATGATCTATTGTCGCCCGATCAGGGAACAATTTTAATTAATGGAAATCAACCAGGGATTGAAAGTAAGAAAATAATTTCATATTTACCTGAGCGAACATACTTAAATTTTAATATGAAGATCAAAGAACTTATTACTTATTTTCAAGATTTTTATGAAGATTTTGATTGTAATAAGGCTTATGAGTTATTAGAAAAATTAGGGATAAATTCCAACGATAAGTTAAAGACAATGTCGAAAGGAACCAAGGAAAAGGTTCAACTAATTATGGTTATGAGTCGCAAAGCCGATCTCTATATCTTGGATGAACCAATTGGTGGAGTTGACCCAGCCGCACGGGATTACATCTTAGATACCATTTTGAATAATTTCAATGATCACGCAAGTATTATCATTTCAACGCATTTAATTGCGGATATTGAACGCGTTTTAGATGAAGTGATTTTTGTTAAGCAAGGAAAAATAATGTTACAAAAGAGTACCGATTCTATTCGCAAGGAAAGTGGACAATCGATCGATGGATATTTTAGGGAGGCGTTCAAATGTTAGGAAAAGTGATGAAATACGATAGCAAGCGAATTGGGAGAGTCTTAATCCCTGTTTATCTTGTTACCATCTTAATGGCTGGTGTTAATTATGTTTTTCAACGATTAACGGGTATCAATGCGATCTTTGGAATGATGAGTGCTCTTGTGTTACTTGTATTTATCTTACTGTTAATCGGCGTTATGATTGGAACATTTGTCATTTCCATTAAAGACTTTTATACCAATCTCTTAAAAGACGAAGGATATTTGACCAATACGTTACCAGTATCTAAGGAAACACTAGTTATGTCTAAAATTTTAGTTGGCCTTGGCTACTGTATCTGTAGTACCATTGTTGTTTTTGTGGCAATTAGTCTTGGTTTTTTCGATGCGAATCTATTTACGATCATAATCGATGGGCTAACGAGTGGTTTTATTGCCAAGATAACGGGAATTCCCCAACCATGGGATGTTGTTTTTATAGCAAGTATGATGTTGTTGTCTTATCTTAGTCAATTACTATTTGTCTTCTTTGCGATTTCTCTAGGCGGACGACACCATGGAAATCGCATTGTCTATAGCTTTGTCTATGGAATTGTATTATATTCTATTCAGCAGTTGATCTCGATAATTTGGTTAGGAATGCTTGCGATTATCAATCCTAACATCATGACGAACCTTGCAACAAATGGGCAAGTAGCATCAGATCTCTTTGGTATCGTATATGGTTCTAGTACGATTTTATCGCTTCTCATTATTGTTGCTTACTGGTTTGGAACAGTGTGGATGCTAAAGCATAAATTAAATTTAGAATAGACGATTGTTAAAAATAAACTTATCAGCCAAAAAAGGATAGAAATATTCTTTTTTTTGTTGCTAAGAGTAAAAATATAGGTTAAAATAGGTGAAAAATGCGAAAAAGTAAAAAAAATGAGAAAATAAAAAAGGATTTTTAAAATATTTGTCGTATATAACTATTAGGGGGTGTTCTACGTATGATGATTGGTCAAGAAGAAATCAATCATATTCGCAGTAATGTTGATATCGTCGATATTATTGCGAGTTATATTCCACTAACCCCTAAGGGAAAAAATTATTTTGGAACTTGTCCCTTCCATGATGATCATGCTCCGAGTATGAGTGTTTCCAAAGAAAAACAAATTTATACTTGTTTCTCATGTGGAGCTACCGGAAATGTCTTCAAGTTTATTATGGATTATGAACACGTTAGTTTTCCCGAGAGCATTAATATTGTTGCTAGTAAAGCAGGCCTTAACTTTCATATGCAGACGAGTAAGAAGCCGGTTGTGCATCAAGCTTTATATGAAATTTATGATTTAAGTGCTAAAGTATATCAAAACAATATTAATACAGCGGCGGGGAAAGAAGCGAAGGAATATTTAAAAGCGCGCGAGATTAGTGAAGAGGCAATCAAAGAGTTTGGAATTGGACTTGCTAGTAAAAAGCGTGATTTAATTACTACACTTCTTCTAGGGAAGAAATATCGTAGTCAAGACTTATTAAAAAGTGGGATTGTGATTGAACACCAGGGTGATTACCACGATATCTATTATAATCGAATTATGTTTCCGATTTGGGATGTTAGTGGCAAGGTTGTTGGTTTTTCTGGTCGGGTTTTTCATGGCGAGGATCACTCTAAGTACATCAATACCAAAGAAACGGAAATATTTAAAAAAGGGGAACTTCTTTATAATTATCATCGGGCGAAGGATTATGCTCGCCGGGTGGATACGATTATTATTATGGAAGGGCAACTTGATGTCATTCGTGCCTATAGCGTTGGGATTAAAAACGTCATTGGAACAATGGGGACCGCAATTACCAAGAAACATGCATTATTAATTAAGCGACTTGCAAAAAATGTAATACTATGTTTTGATGGCGATGCTGCTGGGGCCAAAGCGACCATGGCTTGTAGTCGGGAATTGCAGGCCATTGATTTAGTTCCGAGGGTTGTTCGCTTAGAAGACCGACTTGATCCTGATGAGTATATTAAGAAATATGGCAAGGAAGCCTTTGAACGAAAACTTGCAAGTCCAATGAATTTAATGGATTTTAAATTGTTACATTACAAAAAGGACAAAGATTTTGGTAATACCATTGATGTTGGTCATTATGTCAAAGAGATGCTTGGCGAGCTTGCCTCGATGAAGGATGATATCGTAAGAGAATTGACCTTGAAAAAAATTAGTGAAGAAACAAAGCTCGATCTTACCTTTTTACGAACGCAGTTGGAACAATTATTGGACCAAAAACCAATAGAGCCTATTGTGCCGGCGTTAGTTACTACTGAAAAAAAGGTTCGAAAAAGTAAATATCAAAAGGCTGAGATGTATTTGATTTACTATATGTTAAAAAGTGGTGAAGTTATTCGCACTTATGATCATAAGATTACATATATGCCAACTGAAAAGTATCGCCTGTTGGCCCGCGAAATTAGTTATTATTATAAAACCTACGGGGAGATTATCGAGGCTGATTTTATAACATTTGTATCAGATAGTGAAATGATGATGAAAGCAGTCGGGGAGATTATTTCGCTTGATTTGAAAGACGACTACACGATGGAGGAGATTATCGATTATATCAATACCATTCGTGATTATAATATAAAAGTAGAAACCGAACGATTGAAGAAGTTAATGCGATCAGAACCTGATCCATTGAAGAAAGCAGCAATTGCATCTAAAATCGTGGCATTAAAAGTGAGGGGAGAAAACTATGATTCATGAAATTAAAACATTAGAAGAACGTAAAAAAGAGTTAGTCAAATTAGGAAAAGAGAAGGGGTTTATTACCTATGAACAGTTGGCGAAAGCGCTTCAAGGACTAGAAATTGATGCGGATGCCTTAGATGATCTTTACAACTTATTTAGTGAGAATGGGATTGCAATTGTTACGGAAGAGGAAAGTGGGGAAGGTGGATCGTCACATAAAACAGCGAGTGTGGACAAGCTAATTATGAGTGATGATGATTTAACCAAGGACTTGACGATTAACGACCCAGTCCGAATGTACCTAAAAGAGATTGGGCAGATTAAGTTGTTGACGATGGAAGAAGAGCTTGAACTAGCTGATCGCATTATTGCTGGTGAAGAGGATGCTAAGTCCCGCTTAGCAGAAGCAAATTTGCGTTTGGTTGTTAGCATTGCCAAGCGTTATGTTGGACGTGGAATGTTGTTCTTAGATTTGATTCAAGAGGGAAACATCGGTCTTATGAAGGCTGTTGATAAATTTGATGTAACAAAAGGATATAAGTTTAGTACCTATGCAACGTGGTGGATTCGTCAGGCGATTACTCGGGCTATTGCCGATCAAGCTAGAACAATTCGTGTTCCTGTTCATATGGTAGAGACAATTAACAAATTAGCACGTATTCAACGGCAATTAACCCTAGAGTTAAATCGGGAGCCAAGTGAAGAAGAGTTGGCGAAGAAAATGGGAACAACGGTTGATAAAATTCGTGACATATACAAGATCAGTCAAGAACCGGTTAGTCTTGAGACGCCAATTGGCGAGGAAGATGATTCTCATTTAGGGGATTTTGTTCCAGATGAACACAATATGAGTCCTGAGGATTATGCTACCAATGAGCTTTTGAAAGATGAGATTGCTGAGGTTCTTTTAACTTTAACTGAGCGTGAGGAAAAGGTAATTCGTTTGCGATTCGGGTTAGAAGATGGGAAGAGTAGAACCTTAGAAGAAGTAGGTCAGATGTTTGGTGTAACAAGAGAACGTATCCGTCAAATCGAAGCGAAAGCTTTGCGAAAATTACGTCATCCATCACGTTCTCGGAAATTAAAAGATTACATGGGTGATTAACATGATGAATATTAGTGAGAGATTACTTACAATTTGTGGAATGGTAGAAGATGGTAGCAAGGTGATTGATGTTGGATGCGATCATGCGCTTGTTGATATCTATCTTGCTAAGTATAAAAACGTAAAGGCGATTGCTGCCGATATTAATGCCAACGCACTCCAGGGTGCCAAGGAAAATATTGTCAAAAATGATGTTGCGAATGATATAGAAGTTGTTCAAACTGATGGCTTAGATGGCTTAGATATTACGGATAGTGTAATTTTGATCTGTGGGATGGGAACAAGTACCATTATTGAAATTTTGGACCGGGTAGAGCAGCTTACGATGAAGGAACTAGTTATTCAGTCAAATCATGATGTACCACGTCTTCGTAAGTATTTAGTCAAACGGGGATTTATGATAGCGGATGAACGATATTTAGTCGAACGGAAAAAGAGCTATATCATTATGAAGTTTGTTATAGGAAAAGCCAAATATAATCGTTATGATTATTATCTTGGACCAATTCTAAAAGAGAAGAGTTCGGACTATTTAACATCTCTTTTGAAACATTATCAAACACTGTTAGAACAGATTCCTACGAAGTATTTTGTCAAACGAAAACGAACGAAGGATTTAATTTGTTGTATTGAAAAAGAGCTAGAAAAATTCTAACTCTTTTTTAGACGAAGAATGTAGGTGCGTTTTGATGATCTTGGATCAGTTGAGGAGTATAATCGGCTGTTGATTGCGCCTGATTTTGGTCTTGATTCGTTGGTGTATTTTGGATATTTTGATTGGTCGCTGGTTCATCAACACGTTTAAATTCATTCATGACGCGAAACATCGTTTTAGCATTCCGCATTACCGGTGTTACTTGTTTCACGACGGGAATGGCTTGATTGATTAGTCCTAGGGTTCGTTGGGTATTGTTTAGAAGACTCCCCCAATTGATACCCCGGGCCCCACTTAGTAGACCTGAAAACAAACCAGTTTTGGCTGGAGCAGTTACCGCACTTGTATACGGCATCATCATCATATACGGATTATAATAATTCATATCAATACTCCTTTCTAAAATATTATATGAAAACATCGGGAAAATGTTTTACATATTAGTAAAATATGTTATAATTATATAGTATAAGACTAAAAAGATAGGCGGTGGAGGTATGAAAAACAGACCATTTTATCTATGGCCATGTATATGGGTATATCGTGTGGTACGGATCCCATTTTATTTTCTAAAATATTTTTCATTGGGACTGTTTGTCATACTATATGCTGTTACGAGTCTATTTACAACTCTTTTAAAACCAATGCGTTATGTTCTATATGGTTTTATTGTTATCTGTAATTTTATTTATCAAATTGTTAATATGATTACGATTCGGATTCCAGTATATATGTTTATTGGAATTACAGTTGTTCTATTCTTAATTCGGCAGATGATGGCTAAGATTGGTCAAGGTACATATGATATTTTTATCAAAGTATTTGAGGCGATCTATAAAGTAGTTGGACCTAAAGAAAAACCAGTAAAAGAAGAGGTAACAGTCCAAGAAGAAAAACCGCAAACACAAAATACTACGGCGATAACGGCGGAAACACCGGATTCAGAGAGTAAAATAATCAATAATGAACATGAGTTTATCGATACCAGTGTTATAATCGAAAAGAAGTCTTTGGACAAGCGAATTCATGACTTATGGTTTGGATTTATTCACTTACCACAGACATTTGTTAATGCAGTTAAACGAAGTTATAATAACTCAACGGTTGTTCGCTATATTCAAAATAAAAAAGCATTAGATAATGAGGCATTATTAATTAATTTTGATAGTGAAGATGCCGAGAAGAGTGCAACGAAGATTCTTTATCAGTATATTGCCAAAGATGAAAATGGTAAAGTAGTAAAAGGATACTTTGAGGCCTTTTCTAAAGTCGAGGTTCACTCATTTTTACTTAGTGAAGGTTATACTGTTTATAGTATTATTACCAACCAGTGGATCACGTTCTTTCATAAGAAAGAAGCATCGACACGGACAAAAATTAAAAATAAGGATTTGATTTTCTTTTTAACGCAGTTATCAACTTATTTGAAAGCGGGAATTACTTTAGTAGAATCGTTAAAGATTTTATCAAGGCAATATAAAAAGAAACAATATCAGCGAATCTTCCGAACGATTGTTTATGATTTAACAATGGGAGATAATTTCAGTGAAGCATTAGAAAAACAGGGAGAGGCTTTTCCTAAGCTTTTGATCAACATGATTAAGACAAGTGAGATGACCGGAGAATTACCTGAGGTATTAGATGATATGGCTGACCATTTCTCGAAGATTGAGAAAACAAAAAAAGAGATGATCAATGCTTTGATGTATCCTTGTTTGGTTTTTGTCTTTGCAATCGGGGTTATCATCTTTATTATGTTATTCGTTATTCCGAAATTTGTCGATATTTATGCATCGATGGATGCGAGTGCGATTCCAGGCTTTACGATTATGATTATGAATATTAGTGACTTCCTACAACATAATTTTTTCTGGCTTTTATTAGGGGTTATTATTTTTGTTGTAGTCATGATTTATTTATATCGTTATGTTCGGTCAGTAAGAACAGGATTACAGTGGTTTGCAATGCATCTTCCTGCGTTTGGGAATGTCATTATTTATAATGAAGTTACGATGTTTACGAAGACATTGGCATCACTTACCAAACACAATGTCTTTATTACTGAGAGTATGGATATCCTAAATAAGATGACCAACAATGAAATTTATAAAATGTTAATTTTAAATACCATTACCAATTTAGGTAGAGGAGACAAGATCTCTGATGCGTTTAAAGGGCAATGGGCTTTCCCAGTACCAGCTTATGAAATGCTTGTAACTGGCGAAAAAACAGGAGAATTGCCAGAGATGATGGAGAAGGTAGCCAACTACTATCAAACGCTTCAGGAAAGCTCTGTTGCACGTATTAAGACATTTATCGAGCCAATTTTGATCGTTTTCTTAACCGGAATGGTTGGAACAATCGTTCTTGCCATCATTATTCCGATGTTTAATATGTATTCGGCAATTCAGTAAAAGAAGGAGTTAGTAAGATGGAAATTTATTATACAACTGTGTTTTTTCTCTTTGGTACCATTTTTGGTTCCTTCTTTAATGTCGTGGGATCACGAATTCCCAATGGAGAATCGATTGTGAATCCTCCTTCCCATTGTACCAATTGTAACCATCAATTGACCTGGAAAGAATTAATTCCCATCCTTTCTTTTTTATTCCAAGGTGGAAAGTGTAGGCAATGTAAGCAAACCATTTCCTGGTTTCATCCCTTGTATGAATTTGCGACCGGATTATTATTTGCGCTTTGTTATAACATATTTGGTTTCCAATTTGAACTTATCATTGCCCTTACCTTTTTATCAGTTCTTATGATTTTGTTAGTCAGTGATTATTACTATATGATTTTACCAGATGAGGTATTGATTACCGGTGGGGTTGCGCTTGTAATTGAATTATGGATTGGTCATGGGTTCTCTGATACGGTTATGGCAATTGGTAGTGGCGTTGTTGCTTTTATTATTATGTACCTCATTAAACTGATTGGTGATTTTATCTTTCAGAAAGAATCGATGGGTGGTGGGGACATTAAACTACTGTTTCTTTTTGGAATGATACTTGGAATTCCATTATCGGTAGTTTCGATTTTCCTAGCTTCCTTTATCGCATTGCCAATCAGCCTTATAATCCTGTATCAGAAGAAGACAAATATTATTCCATTTGGTCCTTTCCTAGGAATGGCTGCAATGATTTTGTATCTAACACGTTTTGATATGAATACTTTAATTAATATATTAAATAATATTGGATAAACTACACGCTGTGTAGTTTTTTTAGGATTGGTATGAAAAAGGGAATAAAAAAATACCCTTTATGGATATTTGTTAAAATAATAATTCAGGTAAGTCGTTTTCTAGAACTTGATTAGGAAGAGTTTCTTCCGCTTCAGGACTTACGATTGGCGCAATCACAGATTCTGGAACTGATGAATCAGGAGTAGGGGGAACTATTTTTGTAGAGTTGGATCTTTGTTGCTGTTCTGTATTATGATTCATCTCCGTAAATTCAATCGCATGTTTCAAATCATATTGGGTCTCATGGTTATCGGATAAGTCGTCACTATCTAATTCGATTAGTTTTAGAACTTCTTCAATTGTCGTTAATCCTTGAACTACTTTTTCCAACCCATCTTGTAACATGGTTGTAACATCGGATTGATATACTAAGTGTCGCAATTGGTCCTTACGCATGTTACTACTGATCGCATCACGGATATCTTGATCGATTAATAATACCTCGTGAATGGCAATTCGTCCTTTATAACCGCTGCTGCATTCTTCACAGCCATCCGTTGTATAAAGTTCTTCGATATCTTGTCCTAAAACTTTTTTTAGTAAGTTCTTTTCATAATCATTAGTAGGGCGTTTACTTCGACATTTTGGACAAATACGTCGTGCTAGCTTTTGTGAGACAATTCCTGTTAATGCACTAGCAAGTAAGTAACGTTCTACATCCATATCCAAAAGACGCTCAATGGTATTTAATGAGTTGTTTGTATGGAGGGTCGATAGGACAAGGTGCCCAGTAATGGAAGCTCGAACAGCGATCTTTGCAGTCTCCGTATCACGGATCTCTCCAATCATGATGATGTTCGGGTCCTGACGTAAAATGGAACGAAGAGCAGCGGCAAAGGTTAGGCCGATTTCACTATTGGTTTGGACTTGGTTTACACCCTCAACGTCCATTTCAATTGGGTCTTCAACGGTAATAATATTGGTATCCTCACGATTTAAACGTTGTAAGATACTATATACCGTTGTTGATTTACCACTACCAGTCGCCCCTGTAACGAGGATAATTCCATTGGGGGTATTAATCATTTTAATTACTTTTTTAAGATTGCTATCGCTAAGTCCGAGTGATTCTAAACCAGCAAAACTCATCGTATAATCTAAGATACGAATTACCACTTTTTCTCCGGCATTGGTTGGTAACGAAGAAACACGAAGGTCTAGACCGATTCCTTGAATCGTATTTTTAATCGCTCCATCTTGAGGTAATCGTGATTCCGTAATGTTCATTCCAGAAATAATTTTAATGCGGGTAATCAAGTTTTTCTTAATCGTATTTGGTACTTCCGTATAATCGATTAATGTTCCATCGACCCGAATTCGTACTTTCATCGCTTTTTCCTGCGGATCAAAGTGAATATCGGAAGCACCACGTTTTGAAGCATCAATCAAGATATCATTTACGACTTCAACTACGGGCATCCTCTCATAGTCATATACTTTTAACATAGTTTCGTTCCCTTCTTATAGCTTCTATTGTTTCTTATTCTTTACATTTTAGACTAGCTTTTATCCTTTTTATATTATATAATAGTTTTAGAATAAATACAATACAAAGGAGTTAATTTATGAGAAAAAGGAATTGCCAGGGGTTTATGTTGGTTGAAACATTATTGGTATCAGTCTTTATTGCTAGTACGCTCATTTTTCTATATATTCAGTTTCAAAAAGTCCGAGATAGCTACGATGTTACCTTTTCTTATAATACCATTGAAGGAGTTTATTCTAGTAAAGTATTGCTAGAATATCTTCAAGAAAATGGAATTGCCAATATGAGCAATGCCTTAAAGTCGACTTCCATCACACAAATTGAGGTCTCGACTTGTCCAAGCGCATATTTAACCAACACAACTTTTTGTAATCGCTTGGTCGATAGCCTGAATATACGGAGGGCTTATTATGTATCTAGTGATGTCACCAATTTTAAGAATAAGATGAAACCATTAGGATTATCTAATAAGTTTCAATCATTTATTCGTTCGATAAAAGATAGTGATGGAATTGGTTACCGCTTAGTAATTGAATATAACAATGATACTTATGCGACGATTTTGGCAAGAAATAATAATACTTCTTCGTAATAAGTTTGGTGGTTATCTAGAACGTAATGATAGATAGCCTTGATTGCTTTCTGGTTTCTAGTAAGGGGGTAGAGGACCTGTTTTGTGAAAGTGGGAAACAAGCAGAATAATAAAAACAAAGATGTTTTATTTAAATAACATTAGGAGGTATTATGGAGTATTTGGATATCTACGATAAGAATGGTCATTATCTGGGAAAAGAAGATAGAAACATTGTTCATAGAGATGCATTGTGGCATAACACAGTACATTGTTGGCTATATGATAAGGAAGGAAATATTTACTTTCAAATAAGAAAAGAGGAACAAAAACTATATACAACTTCATCAGGTCATGTTAAAGCTGGAGAAACGATTAAAGAGGGATTTGGAAGAGAAATAGAAGAAGAAATTGGAATTAAAGTAGATTATGATAAAGCAGAATTTGTAAATGTCTATAAATTTATTATGGACAAAGAACAAAAAGATGGTAGTATTTTCAAAGATCGGGCTTTTTCAAATATATATGTTTGTATTTTTAATGGATTGTATAACGATTTTAATTTTGATGATCGTGAAGTAAGTGGGTTGGTTAAAGTAAATGCAAAGCAAACATTAGAATTATTAAAAAAAGGAACGGGAAAAGTAACCGGTGTAATGATCACAAAAGAAAGTGATAAAAATATTGCAAGAAAGAAGGAAATATCTTTTGAAAAATTTTTGGTAAATAAAGGAGAGACCGCGATCGGTAAATATGGCGATGTTTTAATGAAAGTAATTGCGTTAACTACGGAAGGTGAATAGAGAACGAGTTTTTGTTAAAATCGGAAATATTGACAAAATCTTTCCAAAATAAAGAAAAAAGTCTTGTGAATCAAGACTTTTTAATGTTCGATGGTGTCCTGGGAGGGATTCGAACCCCCGACCGACGGCTTAGAAGGCCGTTGCTCTATCCTGCTGAGCTACCAGGACCTATTTGCTCTAAATAATTAGAACAAATAGATTATATAACATTTTCCTGTTTTATTCAATAGTTTTTAAGACACTTTTATAAATTTCCTCGGTATCAACTTTAAAAACAACTTCTGAGACATCATAGTTATCTTTAATTGATAGTGATATAGTATAGACTACTTCTTCTAAAATATTTTTACTTTCACCTTCGTCAAAAATATAGGAATTAAAATCTAGCTCCATGATATCATTTACTTGTTTGGCTTCTAATAATTTGGTATTACTACTTAAAAAACTCATTAAATTACTATTATAGGTATTGGTCGAAGTTAATTCATCGATAATAATATTGACCTTTTCCCGATCATCATTGATATACTTTGTAACTGGAACATAATAGTGATTATCGTTGAATTCGTCAATATAATAGATGGTTACTTGGTTGATATTATCCGTTTTGGTAAAATCATATTGTTTATTAATCCCGATGGTTCGATCAAGGGTCGAAGGTAAACTGGTTTTGGTTTTGGGTAGTAATGTTAAAATTTGATTGTCAATGTATAAAATAACCTGTTTAATTTCTGTTATCGATGTTGCTGTATAGACAATTGCTTCGATCATTTTTTCTTCATCTTCTTCTTTGACATCGAGTAATTCTTTAGAAAAATTGACTTTTAATAATTTTGGTTCCTCTTCATATGATAGACTAACTAGTTTGGTATCACTTGGTAGAATAGCCCGAAAGCCATTGGGTAATTGGCTACTATTTGGACCATCTTGAATGAGTGACTCGAGAACAAATTTGGCCCGAGCAGCAATATCATTTTGTTTTTTATTGTTGACAATTTTGGTTCTGCTTAACATATGACGGTGGTTTAGAAGATAGATTTCTTCAGTATTGACACTAGCATTTACAACTTCGACTTTGCTTGGCACATCTGTTAAGATATATCCAGTATCCTTTGGTACTAAGTAAATTAAAAATAGTGCGAATAGGGCAGCAGTGGTGATCATAATCTTCTTATTAATCATTCGTTTTAGCATATCTTCACCTCTAATATCATCTTATGAAAAAAAACTGCGTTTCATGCAGTTTTTATAAGAAAAGTTCCCCAAGTTTTAAAAGTTCTACAACAGCTCCAGCCCGACCTTTTACACCCAGCTTTTGCATGGTATTTGAGATGTGATTACGAACGGTTTTTTCACTAATTCCAAGTTCTGTAGCAATTTCGTTAGTCGATTTATTTAAAATAAGTAATTCAAATACTTCTTTTTCACGTTTGGTCAGAATACTCTTTTTCACGATTTCCCTCACTTCCTAGTTTTGGGTGGTTTATATTTCTTCATGTTATTTTATGTGTTCAGGAGGTAAGTGTGCATAAAAAAAACCCATCCATGGGTTATTTTTGAAATTTAACTGTGATATACATTTTTGATTCAAATTCGCTTTGTGTAAGGCGCATGATATCGTTGGCGAGTTTCGTATCATGCTTTTCTTTTGATGCAGTAATATTGATATCAGTTCCATTGATTAAGACACAAGAGTCTAATTGGAATTGCTCTTTGATCTTTTTTTCCAGTGTTTCTTCTTTCCCACGGTTGTTGTTAATGGTCTTCATTTTATCAAAGGCATTATTTTTCTCTTCGGTACTAGAATCCTTATTGGTTAGAATTGCCTTTAGTTCATCTAGTTGGGCAGTATATTTTTCGTTGGCTTCGACGCGGAGACTAGTGAGTAGTTCGCTTTCTTCTGTTTTGATGGTTGGCTTGGTATCTTCTGTTTTCTTAGAATCGGTTTTACTAACGGTTTTTGTTTTTTCTTTGGTTGCAGCCGTATAGTTTCCTCCACCAGTTAATAATAGCTCGTTGGGCATCGTTACATAATAGACACTGAGTACGAGTATTAAACTAAATAATGTTAAAAACCAAATACTTTTTTTATTAATCATATCATTTCCTCCTAGTACTATCTATTACAGTATATTAGGTGCTCATGAATTTATACCAACATATTTACTTTTCTTGTGATCTAAGTTATAATAAAATTTAAATAACAGGAAAGAGGGAAACGATGCTTACACTAAATCATATTTCATTTCAAGTAAAGTCAACAGAAATGAATCTAAAACAACGAACCTATCAAGGAAAAAGTATTATTACTGCGGAAATTATGACAGAGTTTTTTCCAAAAATGGTAGATGGAGACGTCTTAAGTGGCGCCATTACGATTAAATTGGATATGACTCAGGTGAAGAGTCTTGATGTGATGGCTAACAAAAAGTATCAGGGCGAAATTGGAAATGTAACATTCTCAGTTAATAAAAATGGAATTTGGGAACATGTATCATGTTCAGACTTTGAATTTGCTTTCCATAAGCGTAGTGGAAATCAGTTTGCGTTTGAAATGCATACTAAGGATCCGGTATGTGATCTTGAACTTACGACAACCCTTGTTTCGTTATATACGACCAACGATGAAAAATTAAAAACACAATTTGAATTAGCTGATTTTTATGAGACGCCAATTACGAGGGAAATTGGAACTAGTAGTATTAAGAAATATTATATAAAGGATATTTAAAATGCACGATCATAAGCGTGTATTCTTTTAATATTCGTATAATGAAATAAACCATGATAGAAAGCAGGGAATTACCGATGGAGCAAAATGAATGTCGATGCACAGCTCAGTGTGGGTTTGGGTTCAATCCAAACTGTTCGTGCCAACATGAAATGTGTCAATGTACAGATATGACACCGTATATCGGTGCCAAACGGGTGGAGGCTTTTCAAACGTTAGATAAGTATATTACCGAAGCATATCAGGTCACAGGTACTTG
Organism: uncultured Bacilli bacterium; assembly: GCA_910578855.1. Taxonomy (GTDB): domain Bacteria; phylum Bacillota_I; class Bacilli_A; order RF39; family UBA660; genus MGBC107952. Next base: position 16,775 of record CAJTRV010000002.1, on the reverse strand, counting down.
GGTCAATGGCGGGAAAAAATGGGACTATGGGTATCGATACCGAATTGGTTCCAATACACTAGGTGCTTTCTATATGAAAAAAGATCAACTAGGTTTTTTATTGATCTTCGGAAAAGATGAACGTCAAAAAGTCGAAGTGGCCCGCGAAAAATTTTCAGCCGAAGTTTTAGAAATTTATGATACCGCTAAAACATATCATGATGGCAAATGGGTTATGTTTGATATTAACGATTCATCTTCGCTTGCGGATATGAAACAATTGTTAACTTTAAAACGAAAACCCAAATAAAAAATAGCCTAATCTTTCTTAAGAGGGCTATTTTTTTGATGGCATATAATCCCAAATTCGCAATTTTCCTTTGACTTGAATGGGTGCTTGTAATGGAACAATATCGGTTAAAATCCAGGCATGGCGGCCTGTTTCATAGAAGCCACGGATATATTCCATGTGGTTTTGTCTCATCGCCTCGATGTAGATATAATGCAGTCAACTAATTAACATTTACAAGTGATGGATCCAAATTTTAGTGGTATCTTGGTCACGCTCATGTGAATACATAATTTGCTCGATTATTTGTCTTTCAACTTCGTGTTTTATTTGTTTTCTTCTTTTGAAAATGGGGTTGCTTCTTTTAGATATTTGATAAATGTGTGACAGGGTGATGATAAAATATTTCGTTTTAATGTGATCACTCCATATTTGATGTGTTCTGTCTCAGGAGTCACGTTAAGTTCGAATAAGTTCTTATCTTTTATATCATCTTCGACGTAGAGTTTGGTAACATAACCAATTCCATAACCAATTTTTAAAAAATCGATTAATAAGTTAGAACTGGCAATATTCATTGTTGGGGTAAGCGTTATCTCTTGCTGTTTAAAGTATTGGTTGATACTATCCCGGGAATTCGATGGCGCTTTTTGCACCAAGAGGGGATATTGTTGTAGTTCTTTAAGAGAAATAGGATGGTTTACTAAGTGGGCATATTGTTCATTACCAACAAAGATATATGTCGTTTCTCCTAGGGGAATCAGTTCAAGATCTAAGTCTTTTTGTTTTGGAAATTTACTGATGATAAAATCTATGTTTCCATGTTTTAATTTTTCAATTAAAGCTTTGGTGGGATCGGTATCAATATCAAACTGAATATTTGGGTAACGATTATGAAAGTCTTTGATGTATTTTAATAAATACTTTTTTGTAAGCGTTGTACTAATCCCAATCTTAATCGTTCCTTTATTCAACTTTTGATAACGACTGATATTGTGTTCGGCCTCATCTAGTAAGGTAAGTGCTTGTTTCACATATAAAAAAATTTGTTTTCCATATTCATTTAAGACAACGCCTTTCTTTGTTCTAATAAAGAGGGGATTGCCTAATTGGTCTTCTAAGTTTTTAATATGTTTGGTAATGGCTGGTTGTGAAATATTAAGAATTTCACTTGCTCGTGTCATATTTTTTGCTTCGGCAACGACGAAAAAGATGCGATATAGTTCTAAATGAATCATGATAACCTCCAGTTATTGTAACGATAACAAATATGTATTTCCATTATATCAAAAAAATCGCTATAATGGAAATAGGAGGAGGGATCGTATGGGTTATATGACAAAAGATATGGTGGAAGAGATCGTCTATGATGGGATAGTGGAGGATTGTTCCCATGTTCTAATTTGTTTTAATCATTATGACCATGAATATTTTCCAATATATATTTATGATGATGAAAATATTTATGATGAAATCAAACAGATTACAGAGTCAGATGATTGGATTTCAATTGAGGAAATTTATAATTATAGCTTAGACCTGGCAAGTCAATTAGCGGAGGATCGGGCTCATCATATTGAACCACTGAAAGAGAGGTGTTTTCATGGTCGCTAACCAAGCCTTAGAATTTGCAACCAAAAAACATCAGGGACAGTATCGTAAATTTAATGGTGCACCTTACATTAGTCATCCACATCAGGTGGCAACATATGTAGAGCAATTTAAAACATCAAAGCATATTGAATTACTTAAGGCTTGTGCCTATCTTCATGATACAGTAGAAGATACAGATACGACATATGATGAACTTGTTGAATTATTTGGGCCTCAAGTGGCGGGGATTGTCCTGGAGCTTACAACGGATTGCGATTTAAAAGCAGTGCTTGGGAAAACGGCGTATTTACAATTAAAAATGAAGAATATGAGTAGCTGGGCTTTGGTGATTAAATTGTGTGACCGTTTGGATAATATATCTGATTTATTAAATTGTCCACCAGCATTTAGAGATCGTTATGGAAAGGAGACTATTGACATTATTGCGTTTTTACTTGAGAATCGGACATTAAGTAACACGCATCTTGTCATTATCAGGCAAATATTAGAAAATCTTTCATTACTGGAGATTTTTTCCCATGATACGATTTCGGCAATGACTTATAAGCTAGTAAAACATCATTCATAAGACTATAAGTTAACATTTGGAATAAATTATTACTGATATTATCTTTCTTGACAATTGGGTGATTGTGGATTAGAATAGGGCCTGAATGGAGAAGAAATATGAAGAAAGTTCTAATTCAAAATTTAGCAATGATCGTGACTCAGCATTGTAACTTAAATTGTAAACATTGCCTAAGAGGAGATCGTTGTGATGAAAAGATGTCGAAAGAGGTAATTGAAAAAACGCTTCGGCAAGTAGCTGTGATTGGCAATTTATGCTTATGTGGTGGGGAACCTACTTTAGCTTTAGATGTGATCTATCAAATATTTCACTATATTGTAGAACACGATATTTTAGTATACCAAGTATCAGTGACCATAAATGGAACCAATTATAGTCCAGAATTTTTAACATTACTTGATTATATCAGTGATTATATTCCAGATCGTAATGTTATTTTTGCGATTTCTTCTGATCAATATCATATGCAAGAATTAGAACGTTTTAATCTTCTAGCAACGTATAAAGCCAATATTATTCAATATTCAGCTTCGCCATATTTTATTGGAACAAGAGAATTAGACCCCAAGTTAAAATTATTTCGGGAGGGAAATGCTGAGAATTTAGATTCTGCAAAAACCATTGATTTAAGACCGCTTGATATCATTATTACATATGTCAATAATGATATCAAGCGCTTATGTTGTATTGGTCCTATGATGGCCGTGAATACCGCTGGGATTATTACAGAGGAAAATGCTTCGAATTATAATCAATATACGAAATATAATTATGGTAATGTATTTATAAATACGTTTGAAAAGGTAGCACTAGCCCGAGGTAGAATTATTAGTGATAAATACTTTGATCGTAAGACAAATAAAATCATGCGGAAATATCTAACATATAATAAGTAATAACAACATCAGCTTTCGGGCCGATGTTGTTATCATGATGTGTGACCCTTTCACTTAAATAAGAAAAAAGTATCAATTTTTTTCATCGATTGATACTTATAGACTGTTGACAAATAGGTAAATAATTTACTTATTTGTTTTTATTTTTAAAACTAGCGAATATGTTTTGTTATTTATAACTTTTATAACTGGCATTAAATCTTGTTCTTGTTCTTCTTTATAATGATCTACTGAGGATGACTTCATAATTCTCTTTTGTTCTTGCAATTCTATTTCTGTAGTACTAATTTCTTTCATTTTATTTTTTATTTTAGCATCAATATTTTGTTGGTCCTCATAAGAGGGCTGAATTTCATTTGATAATAACCCACTGACTAATTCATTGTTCAAATTGTTAAATGCATTTGTATAGTCCTTGTTTCTCTTTATCATATATCCACTAACGCCAGCCATCCCGACAAGAAATGGCACAAATACAGATACTAATCCTGAAAATGTTAGATAGTCCCTTACGATTAGAAGTGGTATTCCTCCATACAACATAGTAAAAAATCCACCTATCATTCCGATATAAATGATATCCATTATGTTTTGATTTTGTGTTTTTCCTTTCCAAAACTTTTTATGGAAAATTTTCTGAATAGTTAATGTATCTAACTCAGTATATTTATCCTTTAAAAGTATAGAAAGATCTTCAACTCTTTTTTTAGCATTTTCTTCCATTGCCGGTATTGTTCTATCATTGGTATCATATTTACTAGTCAAAGAATTTAAAATTGATTTATTTGAATTTAGGGAATTTATTGCTTGCTGAAGCACTTTATTTCTGTTTTTTGCTTTTTCTAATTCTATTGTATATTTTATTTCTTCTTGAATTTTTTCTGATTGGGTATTAGCACTCGTAAATGCTTTTAATCTTTCCTTTGTTTTAAACTTTTGTTCTAGTATTTTTCTTCCAATCGTTCCTATACTTAAAGAACCACCTGTAATAATAACAGGGAAACTTTCTGCTGGTATTGTTTCTATTAAAGGTGATATAATTCCGTTTTTTGTTAATACTTCAAATAAAATTACTAACACCAAATATGGAAGTAAAGAAAACGCAATTGTTACCATTGATTTATATTCAAATTGATTGGCATTAGCTATTCTTTTTCTTTCATCACTTATATTAATCAGTTCGTTATTCGTGTGAATTTTATTTTTTAATTCTTCCTTTGCTTCATTAAAATTTTCTATTTTCATAAAGTTTGTCCCCCATAATTACTTATTATTTCAAACATATCGCCTTTTAACTAAAATGTAATTTTTTTGTTCAAGGGAATTTCAAGAATAAAATAAGTAAGATATTAAAATGATTGTATCATAAAATACCTTAAAAAACCACAAAAAACAGATTAGATATATTTAAAAAATAAAATTGAAAAGGTAATTGTATAATAGGAATGATATATTTTAATAATAATTTTAAAACCTGCCTCGTTTTGTCACCTCAATGACATATTATATAACTGTGAAACATTATCACAAATTAATCATAGATTACCCTAATTATTTAACCCAAAATATTGTTTAAATGTTAAAAATAGTATATAATAGTAAACATTTATGGGAGGTTATGATTAATGAAAGGAATTAATTATAAAAAAATACTAAAGCAGCTTATAGAAGAATACCCTCATCAACTTGATAATATAGAAAAAGTTATTAATGACGCAAATAAAAATGGGGGATTTGTTCATATTGAATTTAGCGAAATAATTAAAAGTAATGTTTGGAATTCAGAAGAAAAAGCAAGATTATTAACTTTTTTTGGATATAACAAACTTGAACATGATATGAGTTACATAGACGAGTATAAAAATAAAAGTAATATGAAAGATTACCTTTATACCATTAAGTATGATATTTTAAGTGGATTTGAAGCATTGATGAAAATATATAAAGATATTGAAAGCCATTATGATGGATTATATATATCCAAAGACGACTCTTATAGAAATATATTTAACGCAGTTATAAATAATTGTAAAGGGGAAAATAAAATTCGATATATAAAAGCAATATTAGATAATTTGACTGATGAAGATATTAAAAGATTGATAGCACCTTATTATGAAGGACATTATATAGGTGCTGTTCATAATGAAAGTATATTCATTAATATAATTGCTTCCAAAGATTTAAATTTAATTAGAAAATATATGAATTATATTGATAATATAAATATGTATCTATCAGAAGCGGTGGCAACTGGAGATATAGAGATAGTAAAGTTATTTCTAGAAAAAGGGGCAAATATAAATTATTTGACTGATGAAGTAATTCTTGGAAGGTTAACACCGCTAAAAACAGCAATTGTTAATAATGATTATGAAATGGCTAAATTTCTAATTGGTAATGGTGCTGATGTTGATTTACAAGTAAATAGTAATAATTTTATTAATAGATTAAACAATTATCAAATTGATATTTTCGATAGATGGCATCACATAAAACCAGTAAATGAAGAGGATAAAGATGCTAAACAACTTAAATATATTAGAACTTCCTTACCTTTAGAATATGCCATTAAGTTAAGAGAAAAAAGTGATATATATTACAATTGTTTTAATGTTTATTTTAATGGAGGATCATATAATTTTAAAAATCAGCTTTTAGTAGATATGGATGATATTTCTGAACAGGTAAAACATAGAAGAAAAATAGTTGATTTAATATTTGATAAATTAGAAGATAAGACAACTATAAATTTTAGTGATTTAATAGGATTTACCTTTATTTCTAATGATTTAGAAAAATTCAAAAAATATTCAAAGTATGCTATAGAGAATAATTATCAAATTGATTTCGATTTTCTATTTAAATTATATTTTGACTTTTACTTGGACCAGGACAAAAAAATGGCAATTTCATTTTTGGATTTAATTGAAAAATATGATAAAAATAATGATATTTATTTAAGGTTATTTGATTATTATGTAAATAGTAAAATTAAACATTTTAATGAGTTTTATATTAATGATTTTAACAAAGAATTATTAAATAGAATATCAGCGGAAAAAAGGAAAAGAATATGTTTAATACCATATTGTAAAGATATAGACACATTAAAACACTTAATATCACTTGGATTTGATGTAAATCAAGTAGATGAAAATGGTAGAAATATTTTATTTTATTTATTGTGTAATAGGGCAAGAGTGGATGATTTAGATAATAGAGAAATAGAATTATTTAATTATTTACTAAATATTGTAAATCTATCTATGAAAGACAATAATAATAAAACAGTATTATATTATGCAATGCAAAGATTTGATACAAAAGATGAACATCAATATGCAAGAAAAGACTGGATAGGAACAAGAAGTAATTTAGAAAAGGCAGTAGCGCTTTTAATTTCTAGAATGCCTAAACAAGATGTTTGTAATGATGATATCAAAAAGGTTTTAGAACAAAGATTAAAATGTTGTAGTGATTTTGGTGAAAAAATACATCTTGAATATGTTTATCAACATCACAAAGAATTATTTAATGCTTTAATTAATAAAGGATTTGCTTTGAGCGATAAGGTACTTAATGATATATTTGCCATTTTATATTCCAAAGAAGCTTGTCAAAAAGAAATAAATAATGTTGATATGGGTAGTACTTTGGATTTTTTATATCAAAAATTAGATTATAATTTAGAAATTCAAGAAATTGATATTGAACAACAATTTAAAAATTTAATATTTAATATAGATAATCAAGATATAACTTTTGATGAATTTGTAAAAAGTATGGATAATTTTAATAATCAAATTATTAGTTTAAATCATTTTTATGAAAATAATATAAAAAAGAGATTTAATCCTGAAAAATATTTACAATATGCTAAAGAAAGACACAATACTATATATGAAAATTTAAATAGTTATTTATCATTAATTATTATTAAAGGTATTAGAAAATTTGGTAATGGAAGATTAGTTGATATATTAAATTGTATTCCTAATTATGATATTAACAGTTATATTGTAGATGGGGATATAGGACTTAATTATTGGAGTTATGCAGCTCAAATATCTGGTATGAATGATGTTGATGAAGAAGGAAATCCAGTATATGGTAATGAACATTTTGAAGCCGATAATGTATATGATGATTATAATGAAAACATAGTATTTACTGGTGGTTTAATGCAATATGCTATTTTAATTGATGATTTACCTATGGTTCAATTATTGCAAGAGAGAGGTGCCAGTTTAAAATTTTTAGTAGATGGTAAAGATCATACTTGGGATTATGTAAATTCTTACACTATGTTAAGTTATCTTGAATCAGTTGTTGGTAAGAAAAAATATAGTAGTTTAGATGAAGAAGAAAAGAAATATTATTTAGATTTATTAAAAAAAAGATGATTAAAAGCATTAACGCTCATAATCATCTTTTTTTGTTATATAATCTCTTGAACTATTAATAGAATTAGAAAATTTCTTAATTGTTTAAAATCATCTTCGTTTAATCTTCTATGTTTAATAAATCATGATTAATTTGAATATACTTGTCCTTTTATTTGCATTCTATAAGTTTAGTAATAATAAAATGTTTTATAAAATAAAATTTATCTTTTCACTTTTGTTTTATTCATTTATCCATTTCAATTTCTTGCTTGATGATTTGAATCATAAACACCATCTTTCCTTTAGGATGATTTCTTCGTAACAACAAAAAAACCAATCTTTCGATTGATTTCTATATAACAATGTCCGAACTTTTCGGACAGATTCGTCACTGGAGGGGCCGACCGGATTTGAACCGGTGCTCGGGGAGTTGCAGTCCCATGCCTTACCACTTGGCTACGGCCCCATGTGCAAACACATTATACCAAAGTTTTTTTATTCTGGCAAGTATAAAGTGTTATTTTGTAGATTCAATATATAATATGATTATGTGATAAAAAGGTGACACCTGATATAGTGATAAGGGTAGTTGTGCGAAAGGTGAGGAAGATAGGAAACCATATGGGATTGACGTTTCATCTGATGTTGTTATTGCTGCCTGTAATGAGGCAATAATGATTAATGATGACGGTGAAAAAAAGCGATATACATTTGAAAAAAATGGTAGCTATAAGTCTGAAGTATTATCTTCTAAACAAAAAAGAAAATGAAATCCAATTTTATATTGTTGGATTTTTTTTGAATCTATCTTTGGTAAGGGTAGAAATAAGATAATAATATGATATAATGGAAAAGGTGATTTTTATATGACAAAGATATATTTAATTCGTCATGCTGAACCGATTTCTGTTACTGAATGTGATCAATATTCTAGTAAAGAAACGGACCAAATAACCAATGAAAAAATGGTGTTATCAGTTTGTGGAGAACAACAAGCAAAACTTCTTAGTACATTACCAGTTTTAGATCATATTGATGCGGTTTTATGCAGTCATTATGCACGTGCCATGGGGACTGCTAAATATATCGCAAATCATAATCATATTTCTTTTCAAGTAGATAGTAGGTTTGGAGAAAGGGTAATTGGGACAACAAAGGAATTTACAGAAAATGCTGATTTTTGGATGGACCAGTATTTAAATCCAACCTATAAGTGCCGTGACGGTGAATCACAGATTGAAGTTCAAAAACGAATGTGGGAAGCGATCCAGGAACGATTGGTTATAAATCCAGGTAAACGTCTCGCCGTTGTTAGTCATGGAACTGCAATTTCCTTTTTATTAATGAAATGGTGCCATCTACTGGAAATAGATCGAACGAAAAGGAGACACTTTACTTTTCATGACAAATCAGTGATAAATGATCGTCTTCATACACCAGAAATATTCGCACTCACATTTGATTGTAAACAACAACTTATCGATGTCGAATTGATTCGTAACGGAACAATGAATAGTTAAAGAATAATTTGGAAAATAATAGGTGATTTTTTAACGATAGAACAATTGAAATTTATTTTTTTTGATAAACACATTGTGTAAAATATAAAAATGGTCTATAATAAAAAAAGACTAGGAACATATAAGGGAGGTTCTTATGAAAGGTTTTTGGAAACAGTTAAAGAGAAGCAAAGGGTGGCTCTATATCGTTGCCTTGGTGTTTATATTACTAACGATAGCGACAGGCCATTTTCTCTATATTTTAAATCAATTTGCCAATATCGAAAATATTGGACGATTGCTGGTTGGGATTGTATTAGTTTTCATTTGGATCTTATTATCTTATAAGTTATTACGATCATTATTTCGGCGAAAGATTAAAATTTACTTGCGTATCTGTATTATTACAATAATATATGCCATTATTTTATTGATGATTTCGACGACGCTTGGAAAAACGTTAGATAAGTTAGGAAACTTCTCAACGAATAAAACAACCTATTCGACGAGTATTGTAACATTATCAACCAATAAAGCGAAGGATCTTGCGGGCTTAGGAAATCAGGAAATTGGAATGATTAAAGATAAGAAAAGTGTCGATGGCTATGAGATTCCAAAAGAAGTAATCAAGGAAAAAAATATTAAAAATAAAGTAAAATATTACGATAGTTATCCAGCTTTACTCGATGCCTTACTCAAGAAGAAAATTGATTTTGTTTTCTTACCAACCAATTATGTAGTGATGTTTCAAAATATGGAAGCATATGAAGATTTAGATAAGACGACAAAGATTATCTTTACCCAAAAGAAGGAAATAAAAAATGTTTCAAAAGCAGGAAAAAAGTTAACAGAACCATTTACAGTGTTATTAATGGGAGTTGATAGCGAGGAAGAAGATGTTCGCTCTAGTGCTTATAATGGTGACTCATTGATGATGATTACCTTTAATCCTAAAACATTAAATACGACGATTATGAGTATCCCACGCGATACCTATGTACCGATTGCTTGTTTTGCAAATCAACGAAAAAATAAGATTACCCATGCTGCTTGGTATGGAGAAGATTGTATGATTAAAACCATCGAAGGGTTTACAGGCATTACGATTGATTACTATGCGAAAATTAATTTTAAAGGTGTGGTAAAACTAGTTGATACATTAGGTGGAATTGATGTGAATGTACCACGTGGCTTCTGTGAACAAGATAGTGATCGTAATTTTAATAACTTACAATGTTTAAAAGCGGGTCAACAAAAGATTAATGGAGAACAGGCATTGGCTTGGGCTCGTCATCGAAAGAGTGCTGGCTTTGATGACTTTGTTCGGGGGCAGAACCAACAAGAAGTTGTCAAAGGAATTCTTAATAAATTAAAGACGATTAATAGTTTAGATATGTTGTATAAATTACTAGATACGCTTGGAAATAATATGGAAACGAATATGAGCCGTGATGAAATTTTATCACTATACAACGTTGGAAAAGATATTCTATTAAAGAGCAAGGATATGCCAATGGAAGATTTATTATCGATGCAAAAACTCTATATTAGTGGTTATGATGAATATATTTATGACTATAGTCAGATTGATGGTCATGGAACAGGAATGGACCTTTATAACTTTGTACCATATACGCAAAGCGTAAAAGAAGTTGTGAATGCGATGAAAGTAAATCTTGGAAAAGTAGAACATAAAATGGTGAAATCATTTGCCTTTGATGTCGAAGATGAGTATGAAGAAGCCGTCATTGGAAAAGGGGAGTATAGCGGTGCTTCTGTAACATTGCTCCCAGATTTTACGGGATCTAGTCAGAGTTATGTTCAATCATGGGCTGCAAATCATGGAATTCGAGTAACAGTAAAAGAAACAACTGGTTCTGTGATTGGCCGCGTTGTTAATCAAAATTTACCAAGTGGAATGGATGTTGACTATGTATCTAATTTAACGATTTATGTTGTAACAAGTACGGTTGATCGTGCTCCTGTTGATGAGCCAGAAGAAGATCCGATCGCAACCCCAACGCCAACTCCTGATGAAGAGGATCCGGTTACATCACCGACGCCAACGCCTCCAACACCAACAGATACACCAGATGGTGGAGATAGTGGTGACGATGGCTTAGATGATATTTTACCAAATTAAGAGCTTCTGCTCTTTTTTGGTTGCACAAAGTTTTAAACAATGTTAAAATGAGGAAGGTGATAATCATGAATCAAGAAATGGGATTATTTATTACACTAGCTTTAGGATTATTTATTCTACTAGGAAGTGTGATTGTTTTTGTAACGAAAAATAGTAATAAAGTTGTAAACTTTTCAATTAGTATGGCCTTTGGGGTGATGATTTGTTTAGGCTTATTTGAACTACTTCCAGAAGCACTAGAACATATGCAGGAAGGAAGTCAGGCTTGGCAACCATTATTGATTGGGTTTACTGTTGTTGGTGTCCTATTATTAGGCATCTTGGATAAATTTGTTCCTGATCATGATTTGATGGATCAATCAGAAAAAGAAATCAATGAGAATTTACACCATATTGGAATCGTTGCTAGTATTGCACTAATTTTACATAATATTATCGAGGGAATGGCTATTTTTAGTACCGTGTCGACCAATATGAACATGGGACTAATGATGTGTATTGGAGTAGGGTTACACAATATTCCCTTAGGAATGGTTATTACATCGACCATTTATAAATATAATAAGAGCATCAAGAAGACCATAGGTGCGAGTATATTAATTTCTATTTCCACGTTTTTAGGTGGGGTGATCATGTATTTTATTAGTAATATGATTACACCACTTACCCTAGGTATCTTGTTATCAATTACATTGGGAATGATTTTATATATCGTTTTATTAGAATTATTACCACATGTTTTAGAACATAAAAAGGAATCAACGACACTAGTTGGAGTTGGAGTAGGAATCCTCGTACTTTTTATCAGTAAATTGTTTTAAGGGCCTTGACTTGTAACAAAGACTAGCGTAACATAGTAAATATAGCAAGTTTAAATACTGTGATTAGGACATGATGATAGTAATTCTTGAATAGAGAGTCGGGGATGCTGGAAACCCGATCAAGAACCATATCGTTACTCCCTATGAGTAGAGCTCGAAAGAGATTTCCGGTTATTCCGTTATCATAACAAGTAATAAGGTAGGATGGTACCGCGTATAAACGCTCCTGAAATTGGTTTTTCAGGACGTTTTTTTTGAGAGGAGTAGTAGTTTGAAAGCAAAAAAGAATATGGTTGATTATGCACCAAAAGTCATAACACTAGAACAGTATATGTTGTTATATTCCCATGATCTTTATAGGATAGGTGGGTTACCATCATCTCACATGGAATCGAAAGTAAATGCGGTGACTGGTGAGGATTATGTAACAACACATCATTCATTGGAACAGCAATTGTTCGAAGAAATGGAACTAGAAATTCGTAATGTTGGTTTAAGACGATTTACACATGAGGCGTTTGATAGTTGTTTAGAAATGATTGGGAATCGTTTAGCTCAGTATCGTCAACGATTAGAGCCATCAGAATTTCATACAGCTCTAAAAGATACCCAGGGTACTTATCCAGAACCTTCTATCGAAAAGGAACGAATGGACTTATATGAATATATCTGGGTTGTACCAGAAGAGGAGATTAGTATCGATATGGTCTATCGTGGTGATGTTGTTGCTGTAAAAGATTGCAATGGTGAAGTAGTATTTTATACTAACCCTTATCGGGTAATGGAGAATGATTTCTTTGCAATCAATATGTTGGGAGAAAATATTTATGATGCCGTTGTTAGGTATAAGCCTGACAACCAGCTGAAAAAAAGGAGAGAATGGAATGGAAAATATTAAGAATAATGAAGTATTAAATATGTTAAATCATAGTTGTGCTCATTTACTAGCGCATGCTGTAAAGCGATTATATCCCCAAGCAATGTTTTGGGTAGGACCAGTAATTGAAGAAGGGTTTTACTATGATATCGATTTAGGTGAAGAAAAGATTACCGAGGATGATCTTCAAAAAATTACAAAGGAAATGAAAAAGATTGTCAAGAGTAATAAATTAATCAAACGACTTGAGTTGAGTAAGAAGGAAGCATTAGATATGTTTCAACATGATCCATATAAACTTGATTTGTTAGAACACATGGAAGATGATACTTTGATCACCGCATACCAGCAGGATGATTTTATCGATCTATGTCGAGGTCCTCATGTTGCCAGCACCAAGTTATTAAAGCATTTTAAATTATTAAAGGTTAGTGGTGCTTACTGGAAGGGTGATGCTAATAATAAGATGTTACAACGCATTTATGGTGTCTGCTTTGAAACGGAAGAAGCACTTACCGAACATCTTCAATTATTAGAGGAAGCTAAAAAAAGGGATCATAAAAAAATTGGTCGGGAAATGAATTTGTTCATGTTTAGTGAGTATGGACCAGGCTTTCCATTCTGGTTACCAAATGGTATGATTCTACGTAAAGCATTAGAAGATTTCTGGTATGAAGAGCATACCAAAGAAGGGTATCAGTTTATCAAGACGCCAACGATGCTCAATCGTGATTTATGGGAAGTATCAGGACATTGGGCCAATTATCAGGAAAATATGTATACCAGTGTGATCGATGACAAAGAGTTTGCTATTAAACCGATGAACTGTCCTGGAGGATTACTCGTATACAAGAATGAACTACATTCATATAAAGACTTGCCACTACGCGTAGGAGAATTAGGTCTTGTTCATCGCCATGAAGCGAGCGGAGCGTTAAATGGTTTATTCCGGGTTCGTAATTTTACCCAAGATGATGCCCATATTTTTATGACAGAAGATCAAATAGAGGATGAGATTGTACGATTAATTGGCTTTATCGATCGCGTTTATCATATGTTTCATCTTTCTTATGAAATTGAATTATCGACCCGTCCTGAAGATAAATACATTGGTAGTTTAGCACTATGGGAGAAAGCTGAAAAAGCACTTGCTAGTGCTTGTGCGAAGGCTGGAAAAGGTTGTAAAGTTAATCCTGGTGATGGGGCATTCTATGGTCCTAAATTAGACTTTCATGTCAAAGATTCACTTGGACGTGTTTGGCAGTGTGGAACTATACAGTTAGATATGAATTTACCAGAACGTTTTGATATCCACTATATTGCTAGTGATGGAACTAAGAAGCGCCCAATTATGTTGCACCGAGTGATTTTTGGATCGATTGAACGCTTTATTGGGATTATTACAGAACACTTTGCTGGGAACTTTCCGACTTGGTTAGCGCCTGTTCAAGTTGCTGTGATTCCTGTCAATAATGCTTATCATTTAGAATATGCCAAAGAAATCGAAGCATTGTTGTTAGATCATCATGTTCGAGTTATCAAAGATATCCGTGATGAGAAATTAGGATATCGTATGCGTGAAGCTCAGACGAAGAAAATTCCTTATATTTTAGTACTCGGGGATAAAGAACGCGATGATAATTTAATTAGTTACCGACTACATGGAGAACAAAAAACGACAACGGTTACAAAAGATGAATTTATTCGTTTGATTACCGAAGAAATTAAGACGAAAGCGTAATAAGATACCCGCTACTAGGTATCTTTTTCTTGTCTTGTGGTTATTATTTCGGTATAATGAAAAAGCAGGTGATAAAATGAAAATTAAATATGAATTGTTACATCAAGATGAACATTGTAAGGCTCGTCATGGCTTATTACATACGAATCATGGAACAGTGGAAACGCCAATGTTTATGCCAGTAGGAACGCAGGCAACAGTGAAGACGATGAATCCTGAGGAATTAATCGATATTAATAGTGGGGTTATTTTGGCTAATACCTATCATTTATGGTTACGTCCAGGCCAAGATTTAATCGAAAGAGCGGGAGGCCTTCATAAGTTTATGAATTGGCAAGGACCTATTTTAACGGATAGTGGTGGATTTCAGGTATTTTCTTTGGCTCGTAAAAAAGATATCGTGGAAGAAGGCGTAACGTTTAAAAGCCATATCAATGGGGAACGACTTTTTCTAACGCCAGAGTTATCGATTGAGATTCAAAATAAACTAGATAGTGATATTGCAATGAGTTTTGATGAATGTCCACCATATCCTGTTACACATGAATATATGAAAAATAGTATTGAACGAACTTTACGTTGGGCGCGCCGAGGAAAGGATGCCCATCAAAATGAACGTCAATCATTATTCGGGATTGTTCAAGGTGGAGAATTTCCTGATCTTCGAAAATATAGTGCCCAAGAGACGGTGAAGATGAACTTTGATGGTTATTCCATTGGTGGAGTAAGTGTTGGCGAGGATCGTGAAACCAAGTATCGCATGGTCGATTATGCGATTCCTTATTTACCAGAAGATAAACCTCGGTATTTGATGGGAGTCGGGGAACCATTAGATCTATTAGAAGGAATTGAACGGGGAATTGATATGTTTGACTGTGTTTTACCAACTCGTTTAGCAAGACACGCAAATGCGAGTACAAGGCATGGAAAAATTAACTTAAAGAATGCGAAGTATCGAGAAGATTTTACCCCATTAGAACATGATTGTGACTGCTATGCATGTAAGCATTATACGAAAGCCTATATTCGCCATTTAATAATTGCTGGTGAAGTATTAGGAGGAAGATTATTATCAATTCATAATCTCCGTTTTCTGATTCGGATGACCGAAGAAATTCGTAAGGCGATTGATGAGAATCGTTTCTTAGAATATAAAGAACAATTTGTTGCGAATTATACAAATAGAGATTTTAAAGATCGATAAAAAGGAATTGCATTTTTATTTATAATAAGTTAAAATAGTGGTAGAAAGTGAGAGGTTTTATGGAGAAGGATCGTATGGTTAAAAGTGAAAAACAAGGAAATTTAGCTCTTGGTATTGTTGGAGCATTCCTCGGTGGAATGGTTGCTACCATTCCCTGGGTACTATGCTATGTTTATATGCAGATGATATTATCGATTTTAGCAATTTTAGTTGCCCTAGGTGCAATTAAAGGGTATGAAATCATGGGTGGTAAAACGACTAAATATACTTGGTTAGTAATTGCTATTGTATCTATTGTTTGTATTACTATTGCAACTTATGTGGCAATTCCTATGCTTATGCTTTTTAATGAGGGGTTTGGAGCAAATTTCGATAACTTAGGTCTATTATATAGCGATCAGACATTTATGGGAGCATTATTAAAAGATTATATTATTTCCTTTATTTTTACGCTTCTTGGTATTAGTGGTGTGATCACTAATTTAAGAAACAAAGCAAAATAGCGAGTATCTTCTCGCTATTTTGTTCTAGTTTTGTCGAATCACAACATGACGTTACAAATTTATGATAAAGTACAGGTGAGGTGATGACGATGAACTATGATCGTTATATTAATGACTTATTTGATACGATGATCGAAGATGTAAAAACGATTCAAAGGGCTACTTATCTTGTGTCGCGAGGTGAGTAGTTTTTTTGTTTGCATAAGTCAAGTAAAAGTAGACAATATAATCGAAAAATAGGGGGGGATAGGGA
>CAJTRV010000001.1 GCA_910578855.1 uncultured Bacilli bacterium | reverse complement strand
CATTCAGACCAAGGCTCTGTTTACTCTTCAAAGAAATTCAATGAATCCCTACCACTATATCATATCATACATTCTATGTCTAAGCCAGGAAAACCTACTGAAAATGGTGCCATGGAAGCAATTAATGGTTGGATTAAAGAAGAATTATTTCTTGATTTTAAAATTAATTTTTGTGATGACATATTTAAACAAATCGAAGATTATATTCATTACTTTAATTATGAAAGACCACAAGCTTCTCTTAACTATCTTACTCCTATTCAATTTAAAGAATTATATTATAACAAAGAATCTTAATCCCTATCCCCCCCTATTTTTCGATTATATTGTCTACTTTTACTTGACTTATGCATTTGGCTTACTCGAAAAAAGTATATTTATTATAAAACCAAAATAAAAACATCTATCCTTTGAAAATAGATGTGTTATTAAAGAATTTTTAAATTCTAATATTACAATATTAGAATGAAACTATTACTATAGAAGTGGATTAATAAATATCTTATATTAACTATTTAAAAACAGATTAAATTGCTTTATTTTTGTTATGTTTCTATCATAATATTTGCTTATTGTATACCACTTGAATTTCCTATTTTGGCATAACGAAATCCTAATATACAAAAAAAAGTGAATGATCATTCACTTTCTAAGCTGTTTTTTTAAACTCGCCATCATCTTGTAACGTATATACTTTCGTACCAAATGTTACAGTCGAACCAGCTTGCGCTGCTCCATTTTCAAATGTAAAATCAATTGGTGTAGGCATACTTCCTTTGTATGATGCAGATAAAGTCCCACATGTAATTGTCGTACTTGTAATATTGGATACTTTACAAGTAGACTCAGGAGTAGAAGTTGGATTCAATGCCATTGTCTGCGCAATCTCAGTTTCTAAAGCTTTGGCAATTCCATAAGCAGAATCCTTTTCTGCACCTTCCTTCGCATCGTTAATAACATTCATAATAATTGGCGTTGCAATTAAGGCAATCACTGCCAAAATTACGATTACTGCTAACAATTCAATAAGGGTAAATCCCTTTTTATTCGTTATTTTCATTCTTCACCTCTAATATTTATAAATACTACGATGCTGTATCTAAGTTAAATTCACCCTTGCTATCTAATTTATAAGTTTTACTTCCAAATTTTACAGTAGAATTCTCAGTAACACTACCTTTACCATCGGCAAATTTAATTGTTCCTCCTGCTGCTTTGGTACCTTTGTAATCAATCTTAATCTCTTTAGTCGTTGTACTTGGAGCAGTACCAACAGTATATTCACATTTATTTCCAGCAGCATTAATAGTACACTCTGTTGGAGCTACAAAAGTAGTATCTCTTACCATTGACTGAGCAATTTCTGTTTCTAATGCTTTGACAATTCCATAAGCAGAATCCTTTTCCGCTCCTTCTTTCGCATCATTAATTACATTCATAATAATTGGTGTTGCAATTAAGGCGATAACCGCTAAAATTACGATTACTGCTAACAATTCAATTAATGTAAATCCTTTTTTGTTATTTAATTTCATTTTTTTCACCTCTTTATTTCCTAACTACTAAAACTTTCCATCTGTTGTCATTGTGTAAGTTGTTCCTCCAACAATAACTGTCGTTTTTTGCGCATCGGTTGAAGTCGCTACTCCATTGGTGAAGTAAATTGTACCACCACTTGCTTTAGTACCTTTATAATGAATGTCAATATCTCCACACTTAGTACCATTTGAATCAATGTTACATGATGCTGGTGCAGTATACGTTGTATCATCTACCATCTTTTGAGCGATTTCTGTCTCGATCGCTTTTATAATTCCATAAGCAGAATCCTTATTTGCTCCAGTTTTAGCATCATTAATTACATTCATGATGATTGGAGTGGCGATCAATGCGATTACAGCCAAGATTACGATTACAGCCAATAACTCGATTAATGTAAATCCTTTTGTATTCTTTCTCATTTTCTCACCTCCCCGCTCTACTATCATAAATATAACACAAATAACGCGCTTTAGCAACAATTTTTGCAAAAGTTGACATTTTATAAACTGAGAGTTTATATAACCTTATATTGAAACAAAAAAAGAAGGAGAATTAGTTCAATTTACTCATAACAAGTTCCAATTCTTTCTCTTCTTTTTCTAAACTATTTTGTTCAGCTTCTACAATATGACTTGGTGCTTTAGAGGTATAATTAGTGTTTGCCAGTAATTTTTTACGTCGCTCAATTGATGCTTCTAACCGCTTACGATCACGTTCTAAATTAGCGCGTTCTTGTTCATGATTACTCGTTCCATCATAGTAAAGAGTAATCACTTCATCACCAAAGGTAATCTCATAACGATCCAAATCATCTCGATTTGTTTCATTTAAAATATCATTTTTATCTATTTTTAACATATTACTAATTATATCAATATGATCTGTAAAAATATCACTATTTTGTACCAGATAATAATCCTTTCCTATTTGATTTTCCAACTTAATTCGTCTTACTTTAACAATAAAGTCGATAATCGTATCCATTATAGTTGTATCTGCAAAAGCAAATTCTTTTGCCACCTTTGGATAATCACTAACCATAATAGATTCCTCCGTATCAGGTAGCATTGTATATATTTCTTCCGTTACAAAAGGCATAAATGGATGTAACATTTTTAAAATGTTTTTTAAAACATAGATCAAAGTTTCCTTCGTACTATCTGTTGGTTCAATTTTAGATAACTCAATATACCAGTCACAAAAATCATTCCAGATAAAATTGTATAATTCAGCTCCAACAACCTGAAACTCGTATTGATCCATATGTTTTCTAACAGTAGCAATCGTTTTATTTAACTTATTAAGAATCCATTTGTCACTTAGTTTTAAATTTTCTAATGTACTGGTTGCGTCATATCCTTCGATATTCATCAAAACAAAACGACTCGCATTCCAAAGTTTATTAATGAAATTCCAGGTTGATTTTACTTTCTCCTCATCATAACGTAAATCCATTCCAGGTGCACTTGAAGTTGTCAGGAAAAAACGTAGGGCATCGGTTCCATAAAGTTCAATAACATCCATTGGATCAACACCGTTTCCAAGACTCTTACTCATTTTGCGACCTTGTTTATCGCGGACAAGTCCATGAATTAAGATATCGTTAAAAGGGCGCTCTTTAGTAAATTCTAATGACTGGAACACCATTCGACATACCCAAAAGAAAATAATATCATACCCTGTAACTAAAACATTATTAGGAAAATAGCGTTTCATCATATCGGTATCTTCAGGCCAACCAAGGGTACTAAATGGCCACAAAGCACTACTAAACCAAGTATCTAAAACATCTGAATCACGAACCCAACCATCACCAGTTGGGGCTTTATCCCCGACATACACTTCTTCCCCGCGATACCAAGCAGGGATCTGGTGTCCCCACCAAAGTTGTCTGGAAATACACCAATCATGGCAATCTTCCATCCAATGATTCAATATCTTTTCAAATCGATTAGGAATAAATTGAACTTTCCCTTGCGTCTTCTGATTATCCAATACCTGTTTTGCAAGAATATCCATTTTTACGAACCATTGTTTTGATAAATATGGCTCCACGGCAACCCCAGTTCGTTCAGAATGGCCAACTGAATGCACCATTTCTTCAACTTGAATTAACAACCCTTGTTCTTTTAAGTCCTTTACTAAAGCCTTACGACATTGGAACCGATCCATCCCCTTATATTTACCGGCATGTTCATTCATCGTTGCATCCGGATTCATAACAATAATTCGCTCTAAATGATGGCGATTTCCTACTTCAAAATCATTAGGGTCATGCGCCGGAGTAATTTTTACAACCCCAGTTCCAAACTCCATATCAGCATGGTCATCACCAACAATCGGAATTAGTTTATTTACAATCGGTAATATTACATGTTTGCCAATCAAGTGTTGATAACGAGGGTCCTTTGGATTAACCGCAACCGCTGTATCGCCAAATAACGTTTCAGGCCGGGTAGTCGCAACCTCTAAATATTGATCTGTATCTTCAATAAAATATTTCAAATGATAAAAAGCTCCTGGATCATCTTGATAAATGACTTCCTCATTAGAAAGGGCCGTCATTGCTTCTGGATCCCAGTTAATAATACGCTCCCCGCGATAGATATATCCTTTTTTATAAAGGGTAACAAACACATGTTTTACTGCTTTACTAAGTCCCTCATCTAATGTAAACCGTTCTTTGGTATAATCAAGACTAAGTCCTAATTTTTCCCACTGGGCATGAATATTATCAGCATACTCTTTCTTCCATTCCCAAGCATGCTTTAACCACTCCTCGCGATCCATTGCTCGTGGTTGATACCCCATATCTTTTAACTTACGATCTACTTTCGCCTGGGTAGCAATTCCCGCATGGTCCATTCCTGGAATCCAAAGAGCATCGTATCCATCCATTCGTTTATAACGAATAATAATATCTTGTAAAGTCGTATCCCAAGCATGACCTAAATGTAATTTACCAGTTACATTAGGTGGGGGAATTACGATACAAAATGGTTTCTTGCTTAAATCACCAGCGGTAAAATATCCTTTTTTCACCCAATTTTGATATTTCCCTGTTTCAATTTTTTGGGGATCATATTTTTTATCTAACATTCTATTTCATCCTCTCTTCTATATATTGATCTATGACTTGATATACTTCAACAAAGTGCTCTTGATATTACAATGATCCATATAGTTGACCAAGATATTATTTTACCAAAGAAAAACATATATCACAATTAATATCAAAAACAAACGATATTGACAAACCAATCAGCATTGCCAACTGGATATCTTCATTATTCCAGCCTAACATCGTCACATAGTTTTGTAAAATCTTAGGATCGATCGTGTAAATCATACTGAGTTACATAGGCTCAAAATACTTCTAACACGTTATCATCCCTTATCAAAAAAAATCACGCCTTATATAATAAGGACGTGATGACGTGGTACCACCTTAATTCATATATCTTATGATATACCTCAATTCAGTAACGGTGAACCCCGTAATTTCCTACTATGATTCAGAAATCAAACTCCCAAGCTACCTTCTAATTCCAATTGGTATTCGTTTCCATCAACCACGAACTTTCTATCACCATTGGTATTATACTCCTCTTGTTCTCTGTCTTTTTTCGATATATTAAGTATATCATATGCTATTTTTAGAAGCAAGTACTAAGTAAATAAAAAAAAGCACATTTATTTTGCTTCTTCTTGTTTTAAAACTTCTTTCCCTTTGTATGTTCCACAGTTTTTACATACACGATGTGGACGAATTGCTTCACCACAGTTTGGGCACTTTGTCATTTCATTTGCATTAATCTTGTAATGCGTACGACGCATTCTTTTTCTCGTCTTACTAACTTTTCTAAATGGTACCGCCATGTTAACACCTCTTTCTTATAATAAATCCTTTAATTTTTCTAACTCCGGATTGGTTTCACGGACACTTTCATGTTCGGTTATCAGTTTCCAACCATCTCCCTGCATCTCTGCATTCTCGGCATCCGCACTTACAACACGTAAGGGAATTTCCATTAATATATTTTCCCATATAATTGGCAAAATATCAATAGTATTTTCCACTTTTTCGTAATTTTCATCAATTTCCCGTTGTAATTCTTCAACATCTCCTTCGATATCTACCGAAAACGGATAGGAAACGGGGTTTAAGGTAACCGCGCATGGCAATATCATCTCTCCAGTTACGGTACAAAATAGATCATACGAATCCAGGCGATTGGTTAATACTCCGGTCACATGAACATCGTGTAATGCTAACAAATCACAATTGGCTATTTCTTCCTCTGTAAATGTATAAGTCTCATCGATGGCAATTTCTCGTTCACCACTCTTAAAGGGCAAAATATCGATCTTCATCCTCATCACCTCGCTTCATCATTATACAAAATAAGCAAAAAAAATGCAACGATTCTAACTTATTTTATGATATGATAGCATTGGTGATAACATGAAAGCTGTTGGAATTATTTGCGAATATAGTCCCTTTCACAATGGACACTTATATCATATTAATAAAATACGGGAACAATTCCCAAATTCGCCAATTATTTTAGTGATGAGTGGTAATTTTACCGAACGAGGAATCGTTAGTATAATCGACAAATGGAAAAAGACGGAAATTGCCCTTACCTATGGGGTTGACTTAGTAGTAGAACTTCCCTTTGTCTTTGCAACCCAAAGTGCTGACATTTTTGCCAAAGGAAGTATTGCCCTATTAAAAGCTTTACAAGTGGAATACTTAGTCTTCGGAAGTGAATGTGGCTCACTACAACCGCTAATTGACCTAGCCACCATTCAATTACAACATCCTGATTATGATCTACTCGTAAAAAAATATTTAAAAGAAGGCATTAACTACCCAACGGCAATGTCAAAAGCCCTCATGACACTTACGAAACAGACCATTGTAACCCCAAATGATCTATTGGGATTAAGTTATATCAAAGAAATTATCAAACAGCAAGCTAATATAAAACCTATAGTGATTCAAAGAACCAATGATTTTCATGAAGAAACACTAGAAAATACCATTGTTAGTGCAACCGCAATTCGAACAGCTTTACAAAATAACCAAGATATTCAACCCTATGTTCCAGAAAAAACGTATACCGCACTAACCCAGCAACTCTATTTCATGAAAGACTATTTTCCTCTCTTACAATATAAAATTTCCACTGATCCTAGAATTTTTCAATATCAAACAGTGGATGAAGGACTAGATCAACGAATTCGAAAAGAGATTTTAAAGCATGATAATTTGGATGACTTCGTTAAAGCTGTTAAAACCAAGCGATATACCTATAACAAAATTATGCGAATGCTTTGTCATATTCTATGTAGTTTTACCAAAGAGGAAGCAAGTAAATGTCTTGAACCTGCCTACTTGCGAATCCTAGGAATGAATCAAGTAGGAAGAAAATATTTAAAACAACTCAAAAAAGAAGTTACCCTTCCTTTGATCACAGCTTGTACTGAAACCAATCATCTCATGATGGATATCGAATTTCGAAGCACTTGTGCCTTTGCTAGTCTCCTATCACTTAAAGAGAAAAAAGCAATAATTCATCGTGAATTCATAAAAAAACCAATCATTGTAAAAGAAAAGTAGAGTTCGCATCTACTTTTTATATTTTATCAATGGTCATAAGATTAGTTGTCGCTGGTTCTAAACGACTTGAGAAACTACCAGTTAAAATGATGGTATCCCCTTTTTGTAAGTCCGCAATATTTTTAGCAGCTTCTTCTGCATGTTGCATTACTTCATTGATCGATTCATAAACTGGCAATACAAATGGATATACACCCCAGTTAAGTGACAATGAACAAGCAACATCTTCATCGGTACATCCCGCTAAAATAACACTACGTGGTTTTAAATTACTAATTCGTTTAGCCGTATAACCACTCATCGTTGGAGCAATAATTGCTTTAACATCCAATACATGAGCGGCTTCAACAACACTATGAGCAATCGTTCGCGTAATACTTTCTCGTCTTAAATCCTCAAATTTTTTCTTATAGTTATAATTTTGCTCAGCATAATTACAAATACCTGCCATATAACTAACCGTCTCAACTGGATATTTTCCAAGCGTTGTCTCACCACTTAACATTACCGCATCCGTTCCATCTAACACGGCATTTGAAATATCAGATACTTCAGCCCGCGTTGGACGCGCATTTTTCTTCATCGACTCTAACATCTCAGTCGCAACAATGGCAATTTTACCTTGTTCTCGACATTTACGAATCATCATCTTTTGTAAAATTGGTAATTCATACATAGGAACTTCTACCCCAAGGTCACCACGAGCTACCATTATTCCACTTACTTCTGGAATAATTTCATCTAAATTATCAATTCCTGTTTGACTCTCGATCTTAGCAATTAACTTCATATCTTCCCGATGCTCTTGTTTTAAAATTTCTTTTACCTCTAAAACATCTTCTTTGGTACTAACGAATGATAAAGCAATAAAGTTTCCATCATGATGACAAGCATAAATAATATCTTCTCGATCTTGTTCACTGACAAAAGGAATATCTAGTTCAACTCCTGGAACACTTAGACTCTTACGATCCCCCAGTTGACCACCATTTAAGATAACACAAGTTACACCATCTTCTTCAACAGAGATTACTTGAATCTTCATCAAACCATTCTCTAATAAAATATCATCACCAACTTTTAAAGAAGCAATTGCCCCTGGATGATTTACTGAAAAGCGTTGTTCATTTCCAACCACATTTTCTTTAACTATCCGAATTGTTTTTCCTTCAACTAGTGAGATCTCACCATTCTCGACGATACCATTACGAAACTCTGGACCCTTTGTATCATATAAAATTCCAATCTTCTTCCCAGTAGCGCGTCTTACCTCTTTTACAGCTGCGACAACGTTTTGCTTTTCTTCAAGTGTTGCATGCGAAAAATTAATCCGTGCTACATTCATACCAGCATTTACCATTCGTGTCATTACATCAACACCACAACTAGCTGGTCCAATACTACAAATAATCTTTGTTTTCTTCATTATTACATCTCCTGCCTTTTTTACATACTGTTCCATTCTATCATAAATTTAAAATAAGATAAATATTTTTCTTTCGATTATTGTTAATTTTTATAAAAAAATACTATGCAATGTTATCACATTAAAACATCGTTTTATCAATACCTCTAACTTCAAAACTCTTATATATTTTTTCCATATCCCTATATTTACCATTTCTTATTTCTTCTTCGTATGATAACCTTTCGATATTGTCTACATTAGATTTTAATTCTTTATCAATATCATATGGAATACTTATCAATTCATATGATATTTTTTCATCTATATTTTTTGAATTATAATTACCAGAAATAATCAAGTAGTTTGCAACTGTCGTATTTTTTACATTACCATCTTTTTTATCGTTCCTAAATACGTCTATTGAATTTCCAACAGATCCAGTATTGATTATAGTTCTATTATAAATTCTTTGTATAAATGGAGTGTGAATATGTCCATAAATTACAATATCGGCAATTTGATTTGAAATAGTATTTTTACTAGGCAAAAATAACATATATAATCTATCAATATTATCAATATTCCCAACAAAATCATTTATTTTTTCAGGAGTAGCATGAAAAAGTCTAACTAATCTTCCACTCATATAAAATTCATAACAATAAGGTAATTTACTTAAATATTCAACATTTTCTTGTGTTAATTTACTTCTATTCCATGAGATTCTATCAATTTCTTGTTTAGGTTTATTTGATAAATCTATATCACTAGTAAAATATTCGTCGCAATTTCCACGCAATACAATATCACAACTATTTTTAATTAATTCGATACATTGCTGTTGATTACTTCCTTTTGCAATTATATCACCAATACAGATTATTTTATCTACATTTCTTTCTTGTATATCTTCTAATACAGCTATTAATGACTCTAAATTGCCATGTATATCAGAAATAATTGCTATCTTTTTTATAAAGTACCCCTCCCATCGTATATACTTTTTATTCTATCAATAATTATAATGTTCCATTTACTTTTGACAATAGGGACAATAATACGTACCACGTCCACCAATCGTTTCTTTTAAAATTGCCGTTTTACATGTAGGACAAGCTTCGCCCACCTTACCATGGACATAGAGTTCATTTTGAAATAAGCCATGGACTCCCTCAGAGGATGTATAAGAACGAATTGTAGTACCTCCTAATTGGATCGCTCTTTCTAATGTTTGGCGAATATTCTGAATCAAACATTTACAATCTTGTTTACGTAAATCACAAGCCTTAGTATAAGGATTCAATTTACTTAAAAACAAAATTTCATTGGCATAGATATTCCCAATACCAACGACAATTCGTTGATCTAATAAAACGGTTTTAATCGGCAAGCGTTTTTTCTGATAAATTGACCATAAATAACTGCTTGTAAGACGATCATCCCATGGCTCTAGTCCAAGCTCGCTAAGCGGCTTTTGCTGCTCCACTTTTTCTTTTAAAATTAGATGCATCCGCCCAAATTTACGGGTATCTTGATAGCGTAACTCCTCACCATTATCTAAAACAAAGGCGATATGCTCATGTTTTCCCACTTCGTCACTAGGTTTCCGAATAAAGTATTTTCCTTCCATTCTTAAATGACTTAATAGATAATAATGATCTAACTCAAATAACAGCCATTTTCCCCGGCGCTTCATATCTTGAATCCTTTCGCCAATTATTTGTTGTTTAAATTCTGTCGATGTTGGATACTCAATTAATTTTGGGTAGTATATTTTGACATCCATAATCTGACGATGTAAAATTTGTCTTTTTAATGTCTCTTTGACCGTTTCAACTTCTGGTAACTCTGGCATTATATCACCTCTTTCGTATACTACTATACCACAAATTTGATAAATGAAAAACTGGTGATTGCTACCAGCTCTATGTTCTCTTCTTCCACCAAATGAGACCAATGATCAAAACACCAAGACTAATTCCAATATACAATAGTTGCTCTTGTGGCTTTGGTTTTTTTACTTCGTTCATCACTGGCCTTACATCCATAGCAGCGATTAATTGCTTGGCAATCATGTTATGACCTAAGGCGTTCGGATGCGGGTCCAGCGCCCGATCTTGAGTATCGACATTGCTATACGCCTTATCTTCTAAAACAGAACTAAGGTCAGGTGAGATTACAACCTGTTTCTGAGCAGTCGCTAAAGCTACATATGCATCCTTCACTTGATTATATTCTTGAATTAATACGGCATTATGCTCTAAATGACGAGAATAGGGATTATATAGTGGAACAACACCAATTTTAGCAGTCGTATTCAACATATGAAGTTGTTCATATATTTGCTTCATATTTGCTAGTAATACCGTTTGAATGGTTGCAATATTTGGATAGTGATCTTGTTTTATTAAATAAGTTGGTAAATTATTTGTAAATTCTTGTAAATAATCATTTCCTCCAATACTCATTAAAATATAATCGGCCTTTTTTAATTCCGTTTGAAAGGAAGAATCAGATAATTTCTCAATTAACTGAGTCGAAGTCAGACCATCGATGGCCATATTATGACAAGTTGTAGGTTGCTGTTCTTCTAATTGTTTACAAAAGATCGACAAATATTTCTCTTCTTCCTTGACACCATATCCAGTCGTGATGGAATCGCCAATCCCCACCACGTTATAAGCCTTTACGTGATCAGCCACAAACAAGCCGAGACATAATATACTGATCAGAAATAATTTTTTCATCCTATCACCTACCCATAATATGGAATATTTACAACGAATCATACCAACGACTATCATGGTTCTTGTAGCAACATATTGATATAAGAAGCGACAGAAGGGACATGATAGGGAATCTGTTGATAGACCTCACTTGTCGCATTCATCATACTGGCTCCATGGAATAATATTAACATTTCTAGGTCATTATAATCATCCCCAACTGTATAGACACATGTTCGAGGAAGCGACAATTTTCTAAGCAATACTTCGATTGCCGATGCTTTATTAACCCCACTTGCAACCAGTTCTAAGCTTCCACTTCGCGAAATTACCATCGTACTAAGATCCTGTTTCCAACTTTTTTCTACCATTCTTTGATATTGTTTCGCTAAGGCAACCGAATTACAGGCAATGTGTAATTTTGTAACATGAGGATGATCTAATAATACCCGGCTTTCCTTGATGCTAGAATAAAAATTGTTAGGATAAGTAAATAAAACTGGTAGGTATTCTTGCAAATTAGAAATGACTTTTGGATCAATTGGGTGAGCATATAATACCTGATTAGCACAATCTAAGATCGTTGCTCCATGATTGAGAATAACATAATCACAAGGGATTGGCTCATTTTGTTCAAATAAACTAAAAAAGTCACCATAAGTTCTTCCGGTCGCAATCACAAATAGATTCCCTGCATCCCTCCAATTTTGAACTGCCTTTCCATTTTCTTCTAATTGCTTACCATAAGCAAACGTCTCGTCGTAATCACTAACTAATATTTTCATATTCCACCTTATTCCTATTATATCATATGAAATGTTCTAGTAAATGAAAAAGAAACCATTTTTTGGTTCCTAATTCTACTTACGTTTCTTGCTAATATCTAAATTATAAAATATTTCATAATCGCTACTTTTAACTGTATCATCATTAGCAGCATCTCCAACCATTCCAAAGAAAGAATGATTTTCATCTAAAGCAATGACAACCACTATCACTTCTTTGGTACCCTGTTGATAGCGATATGTCAAACATTTCCGTTCCCCAACAGTTCGCGTATCGATTAACTCAATATTTTCTCCACTATTTTCTAGTATTGTCTTCGTTTCCTCTAAACTATCATCCATATATTTTAAATGATAGATCAACTTTTTTCCCTCAGTTTCATTTCTAAAGAAAAGTTCTGTATCAGTTTGATCTTCTATCTCATATTTTGTACCAAAAAAAATACTATAGTCTCCCACGGGAATTTTTCTTTCTTCCCGGATGGTATTCATAATAATTGGAGTTAATATCAATGGTATGACAAAGATAATAACCGGAACAGCAATGACAGGAGCAATAGTTGTCCGTCCTCGCTTACGACAAAGCTGTTTTCTTTGCTCAAAACTCAAATTTGGTGTTCGAGAAATCAGTAATTTTACTTTTTTACGAGCAAAATCAAAATAAATTTTTTTAAATTGAATCGCCATTATTATATTAATGACAAATCCCAAAATACTTATAGGACTAAGCGTTAAGATAACAGCAAGAATAAACCATACAAACCCATACAAACCCATACAAATACATCTTTCGATACCAGAAATAAAGGAATCCTTCTAAAAAGGTTAGAATTGAAAACGAAGATTGATTGATCACTTCATACGCTGGTCCTATATATTCCCTTAATAACAGTTCTTCTTCGTTATTAATTTGATTGGATGATGATATCGAACTAGATGAATGATCAGAATTGAGCGCTGGGGCTACTTGATTTACATCATCTAGCTTATTATTGGTACTACTTACTACATTTTGATCTTCTGTATTTTGTGGAGTCCCACAATAAATACAAAATTGGTACTGCTCGGAAACTTCCTTTCCACATTTTTTACAATACATTCTTTCACTCCTTCTAACATATCCATAATACCCCCAAGTGATTTTGTCAAGGTTTTTTGCCAAATTTTAGGGGAGTAAATTATTTATTTAACGTCCCGGTTTTTATCCCACGGGACGTTACTTTTGAAATACAGGAGGGGCATTCAAATTTTAGTAATAAATCAAGGGCGAGTTTCACGAGTTCATCTTGACCCTTAATTTATTTATTAAATATTCTCTTAAATGTTATAACACGTATCCGCATTTGGTCTTGTTCGAAGGGAACTACAAAAGAAAATGAATTATTTGATTATGTAAAAGCACTTAGTTACTTAAAAATAGGTAAAAAAGAATATGATAAAATTCAACATAAAAAAGATCGATTATGACGATGTCGATCTTTCTATTAGACTATTAAAAAAATAGTCTAAAAATCCAATAAAATCCAAGCCGAAATACACCATTTATTTCCCTATTCAGCGGGACATTACTTTAAAATCTAACCAAATACACTTTGATCTCATTCATATCATAATTATTCATCTGAAATTTAACATATATATCATAAAAATTTTTATAACGAATATATGTTGAAACACCTAATAAATTATCTACTAACTTACTATATAATACATATACCTTATCTACTAAAAGCTGACTATTTAAAAATTTTCATAGGTAATAATTGATCTCTTGAAAATAATTTTCGAGCCTCTTTTTCCTGATAATTCATAAAATCATACGAAATAACATCAAGATGTAACATTCTCTCCTTACACAATTTTGTAATACCCCTATTTTTCAATTATCCATACTGCATCCTTCTCTATTCCTGGAATGATATTATTTCACTACTAAGGAGAAAGAACAAATTTTCGTTATGTTTTATCATTTACATCATCGTTAATATTAAACCTAGTAATTTTAGTAATGTGTCCGCAATTCATAAATAACAACATAATCTTTATTAATTCCAATTTTTTCACTAAAAACTGCAAACTCAACAACAATATCTAATAAATGATATCTATAAAGATAATTAATAAGATATTCTAAACCCTTAATATGTCTAATCCGTTTATCAAAAATATCAGAATCAATTAGGTATACTGGATCTCTTTCAGCATCCCGGCCACTCGCATACGGTTGATCAGTGGCAATTAACCACAATGTATGATCAGTTCCAATAAAAATATCACCCGTTAATATTTTAGAATTATAATTATCAGTACTAACAGCAATCCCAAACTTCGTAAAATTCTGGCAATATCCTAAAACTTCATATTTTTGCACTCTAAAATTTGGCATAGACCCATAGTTTTGTTTATCGCGAATCGTATAATATTTTGCTGGATATTGCTCTAAAAACTGCTGGATCTCCACGATTTGTGTATTATCAAAGATCTGTTCTTCAAATCTATTCAAGTTTAATTTTTTTATAAGTAGATTGCTTTGGATTTTATTTTTCACTACATACATATTTTATCATATCCTTTCACTAGAAACCAATCCACTATATGACGCAAATGCCAAGCAAGGGTGCCATGCATATTTCAGTCTATAATAGCAAAATTCCCCTTCACCCTAATTATAATATAATTTAAGTGTGAAAGGGAATTCCTTTATTTTGATTTAATAACTTCGAGACCACCCATATAAGGTTGTAAAACCTTTGGTATTTTTATACTTCCATCCGCTTGATAACCACATTCTAAAATTGCGATCAGGAAACGAGGGCTAGCAATCACCGTATTACTTGTGATTTTAATTTATACCTTCCCTTTAAAGCAAATAGAAAATGAATTTAAATGATAAATTAATAATTGAAAGAACCAATAACCAGCTTTATTAAATATTATTGTTTCTTTTTTACATAACTATCATGATTTGACACAAACATTTCTTTTATTAAAGCCTCTAAATTTTCTTCTGGTATACGTTTAACTGATCCATATAAGGTTTCATTTTTATATAATTTTAAATTGGGAATCTCTCCTTTTTTTATATCCATTAATAATTTTAGAACTTGTTCCAATTTTTCAATATTCCAAAGCACTTCTTTTTTTAAACTCTTGTTAAAAGATTTTTCATCTAATATAATTCTGCTCTCTATAGCTTCTGCTTTTTTTATTAAATACTGTTTATCAGTAGGTAATTTACCATCTTTATAAAGCATTCTAGTTGCTTCCCAATCTTTTGATGAAAATTTATCTAAAAAATTAGTGCTAAATTGTATATCAAAACGTTTAACTTCTTCTTTCATCGCTTCAATCTTATTTAAGAAATCTTCAACAACCAAGGGCTCTAGAATTACGATTGCGCTAAGATTTTTAAGTAAGTTAGAAAAATGATAAGAATCAATCTGATCATATACTGTTCCTTCTACTAATTTAGTTAAAAATATCAAACTATTCTCTTCATAACTTAAGTCTTCGTTATAATAAAAAAGCGGAGCCATTCCCTCATCATAGTGGGAAAATCTTACTTTATGTCTTTCTTTCAAATCAGGGTACATAAACATTTCAGAAAATTCAAGATCAATTATAGGAGCAACTCTACTTATAGTATTATCTCTTATAATAAGAGATATATTTTCATAATGATAATTCGCATCTCTTCTTAAAATTGAACATAATATTTGCTTTATAAGTTCTTTTCTTAGTTCTTTGTTTTTTGTGAAAAATTCACTATTTAATATTGCTGTATAATCATATTGAACTTCACAATAATTTGTATAATCAGATATATCTACCAGTGGATCTTTGTATTTTTCAAAAAATTCATAAATATTAATTAACTCTTCACCCTCTGATAAAATATTATCTACTAAACAGCCTTTTTCATAGTATTTTGGTTGCTCGTTGGATAATCCTCTACAATACGCTAAATTATAGACTGGTGTATTTTCATCAATATATTTGTTAATGAGATATGACCAGTAAACTTCACTATAAGAAAATAATGGAGTGGAAAGTGGTTTTGTTTTAGATAGTGGTTTAAATATTCTTTCCTTTCCGGCAATATCGAATATCGGAAAATATTTTGTACTTGAAACTTTACTAGAAGCTTCGTTCTTTAAGTTTCCTTTTTTATCTTTTATATTTAATTCTTCTATTTTGAAGATATCTTTCTTTTCCATTTGTATTCTCCTATCTTAAATAAAAGGGAAAATATTTTGCTTTTTAGTTCAACTCTATTTTCTGTTTACCTCCCATATAAGGCTGTAAAACCTTTGGTATTTTTATACTTCCATCCGCTTGATAACCACATTCTAAAATTGCGATCAAGGAACGAGGGCTAGCAATCACTGTATTATTAAGTGTTGCCAAAAATTGATTCCCTGTTTCTGTTTTCATTCGAATCCCTAATCGTCTAGCCTGTGCATCTCCTAGTGTCGAACAAGAACCAACTTCGTAATATTTTTGTTGGCGAGGGCTCCATGCTTCTACATCACATGACTTTACCTTTAAGTCAGCTAGATCACCACTACAACATTCTAGTGTTCTAACTGGTACATCTAAACTTCTAAAAAATTCTACTGTATAGCTCCACATTTTATGATACCAATCCATTGCATCTTCTGGTTTACATAAAACAACCATTTCTTGTTTTTCAAATTGATGAACTCGGTATAATCCGCGCTCTTCAATCCCATGTGCTCCTACTTCTTTTCTAAAACAAGGAGAATAAGATGTCATGGCAATTGGTAATTTTTTCTCATCGATAATTTGTCCTTTAAACTTACCAATCATACTATGCTCTGAAGTTCCAATCAAGTATAAATCCTCACCTTCAATTTTATACATCATCGCATCCATTTCCTCAAAACTCATAACCCCAGTTACAACATCACTCCGAATCATAAATGGAGGAATACAGTAAGTAAAACCTTTATCAATCATAAAATCTCTTGCATAGGCAATCGTCGCTTCATGAAGTCTCGCGATATCACCCATCAGATAATAAAATCCATTTCCACTCGTACGACCAGAAGCTTCTTTATCCAATCCTTGAAATGATTCAATAATATCTGCATGGTAAGGAATTTCATAAGCAGGAACAAATGGTTCTCCATATTTTTCAATTTCAACATTTTCAGTATCATCTTTCCCTACAGGGACTGATTCATCTATGATATTAGGAATTACCATCATCCGTTTTTGAATTTCTTGTTGTAATGCTTCTTCCCGTTCCGTCAATGAGGTAATCTCATCATTCATAGCACTTACTTCTTGCTTCACTTCTTCAGCCTCATCTCGTTTCCCATCACGTATCAGCTGACCAATTTGACTGCTCTTCGTATTTTTTAATGCCCGTAGCTCATCACCACGTAATTTAATAGTTCGGTATTCTTGATCCATATCAGCAATTTCATCAACAAGTGGCAACTTCTGATCTTGAAATTTTTTCTTGATATTCTCTTTTACCACATCTTTCTGTTCTCTAATTAATTTAATATCTATCATCTTTTTTCCTCTTTTCTTATTATATTACTAATCAAAAAAAAGACTCTCCGTAGGAGCGCAAAAATGCCCGGTACCATCCTACTCATAGTCTTAATTTCTGATAACGGCTTTGACCGGAAATGATTAGTTTCTCTCCAGAGTAGATTCATATACCATCGTTGTTAACTTCCACCAACATTAACTCTCTATAAAACAATTAATATATTACTTGTCTCTTTCCACGATTTATAAACTAATATTAACAAAATATATAGAATACGTCAAGTTAACGATTCAATCCTCCTGAAATTTGTTCAGATTTAAGTGCATAAAAATCAATTTCATCCACTATTTTTGTGACATATGGATTTTGTTTACTAAACCATTCTACCTCATCGATTAAATTTTGACCATAGCGATTTTGTACAAATGAACGAACAACCTGCCTTAAAATGTCAGCGTTATGCTGCAAATATAAAAAACCAACTTGACCTGGTGCCGATTGATCATTGTTATAATCAAATTGAACTACGGTATCCTCAATCTTATTACATAGTGCATTTTCCACATGAGAAATTAGTGTTATACTATCTACATCTTCAAGACGAATGGCTACTCCCTTTCCAAGACTAGGATCATTTATACTACGTTTATAAAATACCATTTTTACCAAGTATTTTAAGAGTTCCGCTTCTAATTCCGTTTTTGATAGCTCACGTAATAAATTACGGGCATCGTTTTTACTCGTAATCGATTGATAATTACCATCCATTAAAATCTTTATAAAAGCATCCTCGATATTTTGTAAATTCATATATGGCTGATCACGAAAATAATCTTGCCATCGTTGCATTGTCATAAAAGCTGCATAATCCATTTTTTCTATATTTGTCATAACCCACCTATCATCTAATTCAACTTTTGTCAAAAGTTAAAATTATATCCCTTTCCATTATAAATCCTTTTTTATCCAAATTATACTACTACTATACTATATATTTTCATTAATTGCAATTGGATTCACATGAATAGTAACATGTCTTACACGGTATTGGGAAGTAATAATTTCCTTTTCTAGGCAATCAGCAACCCTATGCGTATCTGCTAACGAATGGGTCCCATCCATTCCAATTTCAGCAATTAACTTATGATATGAACCATATTTTAACATGACCAGATTATCAACTGATAATACTTCAGAATGAGCTAGAAGCAACGTTCTAATATGATTTAATAGCGCTTCATTGGTCTCTTGTTCCCCTAAAATAGCACTCATATTTTCTTTTAATACCTCAAAACCAACTTTAATAATGAAAATACCAACACAAATAGAAGCAACTAGATCAGAATATTTTAAGATGGGAAAATAATTGGCAAATTGGCTCACAATACTTGAAATTAATACAACGATCGAACTGATTACATCAGTTTTACTTTCATGACCGCTTGCCATCAAAATACTATTTTGATATTGCCTACCTTTACGTAGAATATATTCCGCTAGTAACCATTTGGCTATGATGGTTACAAAGCTGACAACAGCTACCAAAATAGTCGGAACCACGATCGTTCCATTTATTGCATTATAAATAATTGAAAACCCGACGAATAAAATCATTGCTCCAATGCCAATACTCGTTAAATATTCAAGTTTCCCATGCCCGTAAGGGTGATTTTGATCCGCTGGTTTTTTGGAAAATAAATTACCAATGATCGCAAAAAAATCAGTTGTAAGATCACTAATCGAGTGAATTCCATCAGCAATCAAAGCACCTGACTTTCCAATATAACCAACGATAATTTTAATAAATGATAAAAATGTATTGGTCACAATACTAATGATCATGACTCTAGTAACACGATTCATAATATCTATCCTTTGTTTACTACAATATAATTGTATGCATCACGACACATATCGTCTACTGTTTTCTCTGCTTTCCAACCAAGTTTCGTAAATGCATAACTAGGATCTGCATAACACGAAGCAATATCACCAGGTCTACGCGCAACAACTTTATAAGGAACAGCTACCTTATTTACCCGCTCAAACGTTTTAACAAGATCAAGAACACTATATCCAACTCCAGTACCTAAATTATAAGCATCAACCCCTGAACCTTTTAATACCGTTTCACAGGCCTTGATATGCCCTTTGGCAAGATCAACAACATGAATATAATCTCTAACCCCTGTTCCATCTGGGGTATCATAATCATTTCCAAAAATACTTAGTTCCTTTAACTCTTGATTAGCAACCTTGACAATATATGGCATAAGATTATTAGGAATTCCATGAGGATTTTCCCCAATCAACCCACTCTCATGAGCACCAATCGGATTAAAATAACGAAGTAACGCAATACTCCACTCGCTATCAGCAACATAAATATCGTTTAGTATCTGTTCAATAAATAATTTAGTTGTCCCATAAGGATTGGTTGTTGACAATGGAAAATCTTCCCGAATTGGAAGCGAGGAAGGATTTCCATATACTGTCGCACTCGATGAGAAAACGATCTTCTTACATCCATGTTTCTGCATCACATCACAAAGTACCAACGTCGAATTTAAATTATTTTGATAATACATAATTGGCTTTATAACTGACTCTCCCACCGCTTTATATCCGGCAAAATGAATCACAACATCAATTGCTTGCTCCTCAAAAATACGAGTGACAATTTCATAGTCGCATACATCACCTTCATAAAAGATAATGTCTTTTCCCGTAATCTGTGTAATATAATCTAACACTTCTTTCCTAGAATTAGAAAAGTTATCAATGATAATTACTTCATGTCCCTCTTCTAACAATTCAACAGCTGTATGGGATCCAATATAACCGGCCCCACCTGTTAATAATACTTTCATATATACGCTCCTTCATTCTTACTTAGCTTCATACCAATTGGCTCCGTAATTAATATCTACCCGAAGAGGAACCTTTAATTCATAAGTATGTTCCATAATCTCGGTTAAAATACGTGTTACTTCGTCTTGTTCTTCCTTCTTACAATCGATAATTAATTCATCGTGAACTTGTAGAATCATTTTACTTTGTAACTGATGCTTTTTAAAGTAATGATGAATTTCTACCATTGCTTTCTTAATAATATCTGCACTTGTTCCTTGAATCGGTGTATTAAGGGCCATTCTCTCACCTTGGCTACGAATCATATAATTCTTATTTGCTAACTCAGGAATGACCCTTTTTCGATGCAATAATGTTCTTACATAACCACGCTCTTTGGCTTCTGCAATAGACCGATCCATATAATCCCTCACCCCAGGATAGGTTGTGAAATAATCTTCGATAAACTGTTTGGCTTCATTCCGTAAAATACCTAGATTTTCAGCCAATCCATAACTACTAATACCATAGATAATTCCAAAATTAACTGCTTTGGCAACTCGTCGCATATCACTAGTTACCGCCCGGGGATCAATTAGGAAAATATCACTCGCTGTTTTCGTATGAATATCCTGTCCCTTAGTAAATGCCGTAATTAATGATTCAATGTTAGCCATATGTGCCAAAATACGAAGCTCAATCTGTGAATAATCACTACTTAACATAATTGAATCTTCACTTGGGATAAAAGCTTTTCGAATCATTTTCCCGTATTCATTCCGGGTCGGAATATTTTGTAAATTTGGCTCCATTGACGAAAGACGCCCTGTTCTAGTTAACGTCTGGGTAAAGATCGTATGGATTTTTCCATCATCCATAATACAATTTTTTAACCCCTCTATATAAGCAGAATATAACTTCGTTAACATACGATATTCAATAATATCATCAATAATAGGATGAATACCCTTTAACTTATTTAAAACATCGATCGCCGTTGAATAACCGCGGTTTGTTTTCTTTCCATGAGGTAGACCTAATTTCTCAAATAAGATATTCCCTAGTTCTTTTGGAGAAGAGATATTAAATGTCTCACCAGCATAATTATAAATCTGATTGGTAACAAGTTCGATCTTAATACTAATTTCTTCTCCCATTTTTGTTAATGTTTCTTCATGAATATGAACACCATTATACTCCATATCACCTAGGGTAATAGCTAAAGGCATCTCAATCGTCTCAAATAACGATGTCATTTCTTCTAGAACCAACTTTTCTTTAAAAATATGCATACTATCATAGATAAAGCGAGCTTTACTAGTCGCATGATATGCGATCACGCTTTCTTCCACTTCTTTTTCTTTTCCCATCTTTCCATACATATTTTCATAAAAAGCAATATCCTCATCAAACATACTTGCCAGATAAGCAATATCATCTTTTACATTATAATCTAATAAATAAGCAGCAATCATCGTATCAAACTTTACTTGGGATAGTTCTAATCCCCGCCATTTTAACACCACATACGCTTTCTTAAGATCATAAGTATAATCAAGATAAGTCTCAACAAGTGGGAATGCCTCATTCAATAACGACTCGGGAATATAACAGCTCTCACTATCATTATAGATTGCCAACCCCATAACTTTTGTCTTATGATAATTTCCCGCAGAAGTCTCTAAATAAAAGGCGGAATCTTTGGTAATATGAATTTCCTCAAGCGAACGAATCAGACGCGTTTCCACTGGTTTTTTAGTTATTTTTTGTGCTTGTTCCTTCTTTAAAAACGAATAAAACTCCAATTCCTCATATAATGCATGAAGCTGTTCATGTTGATTCCCTTTATATTTTAAATCATCAATATTGATCTCCATCTTGACATCTCTAACAATTGTTGCAAGTTCATAACTAAGATAAGCATTTTCTTTATCATTTAGTAATTTTTCTTGCATCTTAGGCGTCAACTCTGAAATATGTTCATACACACCATCAAGCGAATGATAATCATGTAATAATTTCAAAGCCGTCTTCTCACCAATTCCTCTAACCCCTGGAATATTATCCGATGAATCGCCCATCAAAGCTTTCAAATCAATCACACGACTAGGTTCAATCCCGTAAGCCTCAACAAATGAAGCATGATTATAACGTATATAATCTTTCTGTTTTAATAGTTTAATATCAACATCATCGCTAATTAATTGCAAGAGATCCTTATCGCTACTAATAATCGTTCCAACAAATTCTTCATGATCATCACAAAATTTAGCAAACGTTCCAATAATATCATCAGCTTCATAGTGATCAATCTCATAATACTTAATCCCCATCGCTTCTAATAATTGTTTGGCCACCGGAAATTGTACTTTTAATTCATCAGGTGTCTCCACCCGTCCACCTTTATATTCTGTATAATGTTCATGACGAAACGTTTTCCCTTTATCAAAAGCCACAATCATATACTCTGGTTTTTCCTCCAAGACAATCTTATTAATCATATTGGTAAAACCAAATAGAGCGTTGGTAGGAAATTCTTTACTATTTTTCATATAATTTCCATTGTATGCAGTCGCATAGTAACTACGAAATAATAAGTTATTCCCATCTACTAGAATTAATTTCTTCATCTTATCACACTTTCTAGTTCTATTATATCATGTTACTTTTGATGAACCAATCATTATTTGAAATTCATTAAAATTCTGTTATAATATAAACTAATTTAGGAGGAGAAATCATTGATAAAAGAAAAACAAATAGAAACATTTCGTCGCCTAGAATTTTCCTTATACATTGCTTTACAAATTGGCGATAAATTATTTAACATAGAAAATTTATCAATATATAAAGATATTTTAACAATAACCATTAGCGTAGATATATTATCAAGCACTATTACAATACGGAAAACAGAAGAATATAAAGAATTAGCTATATTATATGATAAAATATTAAACCATATCACAAATTTATTTTATGCCTTGGAATTACAAGAACCTGTTTCCATTTTTGCTGCATATGTAACCCTTCTTCGTCAAGGATATTTTTCTCATCAACATAATCTTATTTATAGTAGTAAATTAAAAGATCTTCCATTATTAACTGGGGTTGATGTCATATGTTCAAAGGGTGTTTGTCGTACCTTTGCATCCTTGTTATCTGATCTTTATAATCGTATGGAGATAAAAAGTAATACCATCACTGTCCATACATCAGGAGAAACCATTCGTCATTTTGATAAACAATGTCCTTATTCCTTACAACACGATCACGATCAAAAATTTGCAACAATCAGCAGTTCAATTACCAAATATATAAAAATATCTAATCATGCCCTTACTCTTGTAGAATGGAATGGGAAATATTATATCTTCGATCCAACCAACGATGGCTTTTTATATCAGGATCATGATCGAATAATTCGCAATGCCAATACCCCAAAATTTACAATGAAACGATCAACAAAATCAAGAGATTTTCTAAACACATTATACTATACATCATTCCCTAGAATTCACGTTATTCCTCAAACAGCTCCAGCCATTCCCTATGAAGAATATTGTCGTATCTATCATCAGACACTACAGCTATTACAAGATGCTCAACCATTATTAGATGATTTTTATGAACAAAACTATGAGCTATATGAACAAGTATACAACATTATTGAACAACAAAATAATCAGGTAAAAAGAAAATCTATTTTTCCAACTAAAAAGAAAAGATAGCGATTTAGCATTCGTTATCTTTTTATCTGGATAAATATAGAATGAAATTTTTAAATAATTACTAATCGTGATAAATTTTCAAAATACTGATTCCTCGTTTAAAACTACTTTATACTATTATACAATTTATTCATCAATTTATAAAACCTTTATCAAAAATGCTGATTATATTTTAAATACCGATCTAAAATCGATGACTGTTTATAAGATGAAATGGAAATTCCTGAAAGCAATCCTCTGGCTGATTTCTGCATTCCTTGTAGACGATTGACAATAAATTCTGGTCGAACATGAAAACGATGTGCTAGTGCAGCTATTTTTTTCGCATTTACCTGTTGATATAAATAAATCGGTAACTCACTACTAGGTAATAATGCCTCACACATTACTTCATAGCAAAGATCATGATAATCGTTATGTTTAGAAAGAATATAAGATTCCATTTGAATTCCACGTTCAATCGTCTGAATCAACCCATCACAACCAAACTTTTTAACAAAAGTGATTCGAATTGCCATATAAGTTAGTAACTCTCGTTTTAGCTCTTCTGCTATATCATGACGAATTACAATGCAACTCTTTTGATCTGGATAGATAAGATAATAGGCATCTTCTTTAGCAAAAAATAGATCATCATCTGGTTCTTCTAAAATTACAATATTTAGAAATTGACAAAAAGAAAAAGGATCTACTTCAGTTACCATCATCTTCCTTCGATACTGAGTTAATACGCGATATAAATACTGGAGTTTACATTGCTGAGTCATACGATCACCCTCTTTTTACTTGCTATCATAACAAATCAAAGTAAAAAATGATAGCGGTAATTTTTGGTACCTCGACAATATGACCTTAACCAATTTTCATAATTTCATCGACAATAGAAAATTATTGTTATAATCGCCCTCTTTTTTGATTACCGAGGAATAGCCAAACAATCTTTGATTAACTGTTCCTCCTCTGTAGTTAATGAAAAAACAAGGCTAAATTCCACTCCTGAGTTATCTTTCGTGACAACTCCTAACATTAGTTGATTGCCCAAGTAAAAGATGTAAATCGCATCAACTAATCCATTCGAATTATATATTGGCGACTGATGATAAGTTTTTTCTTTTTTTGGATCATAGGAAATCAATAATTTCCATTTCGACCTTCTTAATTCATGATCAGCGAGGACACGATTTAAAAGACGATGATAATCGTTACTTACTTTAAACATAAGATCTTTTATTTTTTCTTCATCCTGGATTTGAACAATCCAATGATGATAATAAGCAATCATTGGTCGCGTGGAAAGATGATATCGATAAATAAAGGTAAGCAAAATTAGAAATATAACAAATAATGGAATGAATTTAAATTTCTTATTCATCTGTTACCTCCATCTATTGGATACAAAAAAGAAACTATTTCGTTTCCTCTTGATATTGTTTACATACCTCATCTAGGGCTTCAATTAATTGGTCACCCACTTCAAAATTAGCAAGCTTTGCTCCACTAGCATAGATATGTCCACCACCACCAAATTTACTGGCAGCTTCATTGATAACTGGACCCCGAGACCGAATAGATACTCGGATAACACCATTGTTCTTATCCTCGGTCAAGATCGTCCAAGCAATAATTTCATGAATAAAATTAAAATAATTAATTAAGTTGCCACCAGTTGCCACATCAACTCCATATTCTTTTACCATCTCATCAGTAATTTTAATATAGGCAAGTCCATACTCGGTCACTGTTAAATGATTGGCAATAAATCCTTGAAACTTAATTTCCTTTAATGGTCTTGTATAAAGATTCGGATATAATGATGTAATATCTAAACCCGTATCATCAATTAGTTTGGCAACCAAACGAAATGTTTTTGGTGTTGTATATTGAAATAAGAAACGATCGGTATCTGATACCAATCCCATATATAATTTACCCGCAATCTCTTGGTCCATTACTAACTTTGTATGGTTAATTAACTCGATAATCATCTGACTCGCACTCGAAGCCGTATCGTCAATCCATTCGAGTTTACAAAAAGTCTCAATAAAAGGATGATGATCAATTTTAATCGTATCTTTAAACTTCGTCGCATCGGCGCCATCCACCCGTTTCTGATCTGGTGTATCAGTAACAATCAACAATGCACCTTCCATCATCTCCTCCGTAACATGGTCAAGTCCCCCCATATAACGGAACTTGCTAGTAGGACAACCCACTGTATAAACATGTTTATGTGGAAAAGTCTTACGAATCGAATCACGAAGTCCTAACGAACTACCCAAGGCATCGGGATCAGCTCCAATGTGTCTTGCAATGATAATCGTATCATGTTGTTTAATCTTACGATAAATTTTTTGATATATGGTTCTTCCGAACATCCTATTCACACTTTCTATTATTTGGCAAGCGCATATGTATCTCTAGCAATCATTACTTCTTCATCAGTTGGAATCACATAACATGGGATACTAGAGTCTTTGGCACTGACTAAGGCTTCCACACCGCGAATTTCGTTGGCTTTTTCATCTAATACAACTCCAAGTGGTGCTAAGGCATTCATAATTTGTTTTCGTGTTAAAATAGAATTTTCTCCTAAACCAGCTGTAAAGACAATTGCATCACAACCACCAAGCTCAACATAATATTTGGCAATATAGTCACGAATGCGATTCACATACATTTTTTGAGCTAATTTACAGTTTTCGTTTCCTTCATTAATCCCCGCTTCAATATCACGGGCATCACTACTTATTCCACTCACCGCTAATAAACCACTTTCTT
The DNA here is from genome assembly GCA_910578855.1 of uncultured Bacilli bacterium. Lineage (GTDB taxonomy): Bacteria > Bacillota_I > Bacilli_A > RF39 > UBA660 > MGBC107952. Next base: position 92,107 of record CAJTRV010000001.1, on the reverse strand, counting down.
TATTTAATGCATGATCAATCTCTTTCGGTGACATTCCCGTTTGTTCCATCATATAAGTTGCAAGTGTTACATCGATATCACCACTTCGACTTCCCATCATAATTCCAGCATTCGGCGTAAATCCCATTGATGTATTGATACATTTTCCATTCAAAACAGCACTAATAGAGCCACCATTTCCAACGTGACAAGTAATTACTTTGGTATCTTTTCGTCCTAAAATTTCATTCACACGTTCTGAAATATATTGATGACTTGTACCATGGGCCCCATATCTTCTTACCGCATACTCTGTATACCAGTTCATTGGTACAGGATATAGATAATTCTCCTTTGGCATTGTCTGATGGAAAGCGGTATCAAATACAGCAGTTGCAATCGCATTTGGAATCGCTTTTTGAAAGGCTTTAATTCCAATAACTGCTGCTGGATTATGAAGTGGTGCAAGTTTACTTAAGGCATCGATCGCCTGTAATACTTCGTCGTTAATAACAGTGGTACGATCGAATTGGTCTCCACCAGCCACCACTCGGTGACCAACCCCTTCGATTTCATCCAATGATGACACGACCTTATTTTCTAATAACTCTTTGGTTAAATAATCGACTGCCACTTGATGATCAGGTAAATCAACCTCTTTGGTCGTTTTCTCACCATTAATCGTTATCGTATAACAACTACCATCAATTCCAATTCGTTCAAATAATCCTTGAATTAACACCTTTTCTTCTGGCATTTCATATGCTTGAAATTTCAAAGATGAACTACCACAGTTAACTGATAATATTTTCATAGTTTCTCCTCTTTCCTGTTTTTATATTTCATAATGCTCAATACTTGCATTTACAGACTCATAACCAGTTAAATCCCCATCACTGGGAATTCCATGAATATAATAATATAAAATTCTCGCAATCCCGCTATGGGTAACGAGTAAGATTGTCTTGTCAGTATATTTTTGTTTGATTTCTCCAATCAAAGAGACCACTCGCTGGTAGAGATCCTGGACCGATTCGGCCCGCTCATACTGTTTATTTTCCCTAATATTCCAATATTCTTTTAAATTTACTTGTTCCCGACTAAGTCCTTCAAATTCCCCATGTTCCCGGCTCCGTAACCGCTGATCATAAATAATGGGAACACCAGGACAAGCGAGTGCAGCTGTTTCACGAGTCCGCTTCTTTGGCGAACAAATGATGAGATCGATCGGAATCTGTTTTAAAACCTCGCGAGCATGTCGTGCTTGCGCCCTCCCGGTATCATTGAGTTCAATATCCCTACTTCCCTGCATCATTTGGACGATATTACCATCCGTTTGTCCGTGTCTTAATACATATAACTGCACTATTTTAACTTCATGGTTGGGAACAAAATAACCTCGCGAATTGAATCGCTACCAGTAAGTAACATGACAAAGCGGTCAATTCCCATTCCCATACCACCAGCAGGTGGCATACCGTATTCAAGGGCTTCCACAAAATCTAAATCCATTTCGTTGGCCTCATCATTTCCTAGTTCTCGTTCTTGAAGTTGGCCTTCAAAACGTTCATATTGATCAATAGGATCATTTAACTCTGTAAATGCATTGGCATACTCATTTCCACAAATAAACAATTCAAAACGCTCTGTAAATCTTGGATCTTGTTTATTTTTACGAGCAAGAGGACTAATCTCGACTGGATGACCATAGACAAATGTCGGTTCCACGATTGTCTCTTCTACATATTTCTCAAAAAAGGCATTAACAATATGTCCATATTTAAAATGTTCTTCAACATCAACACCATGTTCTTTAGCTAACTGCGTAGCTTCTTCTAATGACATCTGGGTAGAAAAGTCAATTCCACAGGCATTTTTAATTCCTTCAATCATCGAAAGACGCTTAAAACCTGGAGCTAATGAAATATGATGTCCTTTGTAATCAAGTTCGTATGTTCCTAATACTTCTTTAGCAGTATGACTGATAATCCCCTCTGTTAATTCCATCATTCCCTCTAAATCACTATATGCTTTATATACTTCAATTGTCGTAAATTCAGGATTGTGACTACGATCCATTCCCTCATTACGAAACAACCTTCCAATCTCATATACAGCATCCATTCCACCAACTAATAAACGTTTTAGCGGTAATTCTGTAGCAATTCTAAGATACATATCGATATTAAGAGAGTTGTGATGGGTCACAAATGGTTTAGCAGCGGCCCCACCTAAAATAGTTCCTAATACTGGTGTTTCTACTTCAGTATATCCTAAATTATCTAAATAATGTTGGATCGCCCGAATAATTTTAGGTCGCATAAATGCTACCCGACGTGCTTCTTCATTAACAATCAAATCGACATAACGACGACGAAAGCGTTCCTCCGTATCCGTTAAACCATGATATTTTTCAGGAAGTGGTTTTAGTGCCTTTACCAAATGCGTATATTCGGTTGCCTTAACACTTAATTCTCCCATATCTGTTCGAAAAACAGTTCCCTTGATTCCAACAATATCACCAAGATCGGCTTTTTTAAACACTTCATACATGTCATCGCCAATCATATCTTTCCGAACATAAATTTGAATTTGTCCATACTTATCTTGAATATGCATAAATCCAACTTTTCCCTTACGTCGTCTGGTCATAATTCGCCCAGCAATCACCACTGGAATCTCTACTTCATGAAGTTCTTCCTTCGTCATCTCGCCATATTTTTCCTTGATTTCTTGGGAATTACTATCAAGTTCAAAGCGCGAACCAAATGGATCAATCCCCATACTCTTTAACTCGGCTACTTTATTACGACGAACCATTTCTTGTTCTGTAAATTCTCTCATCCTATCACCTAATCTTTTCTATTTCTCACGAACAACCATGGTCTCACTTAAAACATCATGTAGACCGCGGTTGTCTTTTCTATATATTACCATAAAAACACTGACTATGACTAGTAAAATCTGTAATATTCCCAATAATGTTGCGATTATAAAATAAATCATACTAGGCGCAATATAGAGAATACAGAGGGAAATTAACATAAATCCTAAACCATTGATTATCAAATTACGAATGATTAAATCAGACAGCATCAATAATTCCCCATCACGACGCTTTACTTTCAAGCCTAATATTTTTTTCCCAAGGGTCCTTCCTTCAAAAAAATAAGGAAGCATAACAAAGTATCCCATAATAAAGATACAATTAATTAGATTAATCATGACCTTTTCTTGATCTAAGTTATGCATAATATCGGCATAACGATTGAGATACGTATTGATACTAATCTCATGATTAAGCGCAAGTTCATTGATCGTATCTAACTCTAAATTTAACACAGCCACATTCTGATTTGATTTTAAAAAGGTTGTACAAATCAGGATAACAATGATAAATAAGAGCATATCAATTAAATAGGCGAGTGCTCTATTTTTTAACCCTTCAGCCTTCATATTCAACCTCTTTTCTATATTGTTCTAAACAAGATTGCAATGCCTTTTTACTCGTAAGTTGCATAATCTGTTGCCGTACTTCTCCGTTATGAGGAAGTCCTTTTAAATACCATGCAGCATGACTTCGCATTTCTAATATCGCAACTTTCTCAGGTTTGGTAAGCAATAAATAATCCAAATGTTTCAAAATCATCGTAATTCGTTCAGAAATCGATACCGGTTTTGGTTCACATCCAGTTTCTAAATAAGTAACACAATCACGAATTAACCAAGGATTTCCTAAGGTCGCACGTCCAATCATCACCGCATCACAGCCGGTAATATCCATCATCTGTTTGGCATCATAGCAAGTTTTAATATCACCATTACCAATAACGGGAATGGATACGGCATCTTTTACTTGTTTTATAATGGTTAAATCAACACATCCCTGATATCCTTGGGCCCGTGTACGCCCATGAATGGCAATCGCCTTCGCACCTGCTTCTTCACAAATCTGCGCAATTGTAACTGCGTTAATAGATTCCTTGTCCCAACCACTACGAATCTTGACAGTTACCGGAACAGAAACTGCCGCTACCACAGCTTCGACAATCGCTTTTACTTTCGCTGGATCTTTTAGTAAACCACTTCCCGCTTGAGCGCGAACCGCCACCTTAGGAACGGGACACCCCATATTAAGATCGATCAAAACATTCGGATATAAATCTGTAATAATTTTTGCTGCCTTAGCTAATGTTTCTGGTTGCGCTCCAAATAGTTGAACAGCGACTGGAATTGGTAATGACGCAATCCCTTTTAGCATATCAAAGGTTTTCTGATTATCTCGAACGAGCGCTTCAGCACTGATCAATTCAGTAATCGCATACCCAACGCCCATCTCTGCGCAAATTTTCATATAAGCTGGATTGGATACCCCAGCCATGGGCGCTAATACGACTTGATTTGCAATCGTCCTGTTTCCTATCTTCCATTCCATTCTATTCCCCCTTTACCTAATAAAAATATTATAAATCCGATTTTAAGTAAGCATCCAATAACCGATTATGAGCCGCATTAGGATGCGGTTGATTCGTTTTAACGGTTACCTTTGTTATCGTAATTTGGTTACACCTAAACGTTAGACCACAACTTTTCATCGTCACAATAAAGATATTGTCTACTTCATCAAGATATAGTTCATCGATATCACCATATCCCCCATCAATTTGAAATTTATCGACATCGGAGAACTTCATTTCTATAATGACATTTTGAAACATCTTATATCGTTCGTCAAATACCTCTCTTGTTCTGATTAAACCACGACAATCAATTTGTAAATAACAATCACTTCCATCGTATTTCACATCAACTACTTCAGCATCATGAAACGAAATAGGTTCACCAAACAGCTTCGTTACTTCTGAGATACCAACTACGTCATTCCAACAATTCATAGCTTCCTCTAGTCATTCTACTCTTGCTATCTGTTATTTGGTAGACAAAACAATATCATTATTATAATATAAATATCCTGTTTTATCAACCAAGCATATTGTTAGAAGATAGAAAAAGAATTCTTAAATCAGAATTCCTTTCCGTTAAATAACTACTTATCCTTGAATAATATATGGATCATTCTTTGTTCCAGTTCCCATCAATGTCTTATATCCTTTCAAATACATCACTGGATAAAGATCAGCCTTAGTAGATGGCGTCATTGCGGTCACTACTCCATCCCCTTGAATCTGATATATCAGTTTCTGCTCAAAGACTGGTATCCTTGTCCAATACGGAGTCTTCTTTAATAGATAATTATCTTGACAATGTTCCCCATTTACCGAACAAGTTTTACTACTAGATGCCATGATATAGTCCGAGATAGTCGGAAGACTAATATAATATGACTTGGTTGTCTGATAACGAGTTTCTTCTCTTTGAAGCTGATCTATAGATTTTAACCTAGAAAGATCTAAAGAACCAACATTCCAGATTCGCTTATTCAGATATGTTTGATCAGAAGCGAGTGTTTCCAGGTATGGTCCATTCAAATACTGATTTACTCCTGTCCCATCAAACCGCACACCGTTTTGTTCACTAAAGCTCATATTCGTTACCGGTTGATCACGAATTACTTTAATTCCGTTATGATCAATTCGCATAATACGATAAACTGTATTGGCTATTTTTAGATAATTATTAGGATCGGCACCAGTAAAAACATAGGTACTATTACCATGCTTAACCAGTTTCCCGGACCCCGGCAATACCTTAGCATTATCAATAATAATTTGATTTTCTGGTAATAATGTATCATTTCTAACTTTTACGTTCAAAACAAAAATCCCCAAATTATCACTCGCATCCGTAGCAGTATAGACAATTTCATAATCACCAAGCAAATGCGTATTTAAATTGGTCGAAACAGCTAATGTTACTTTTCCATGACTATTATCATTGACCTTAGCCTCAGGTATCTCATACCTCGTACCAAGTGCAATCTCTTCTGTAAAACCCGTCATTTGCCCTAATACAGTGATCTCTGGCGCTTTGCGATCAACTATTTTAACTGTCAATGTCTTTGTTGCTTCAAGCCCATTTACTGGATCTTTCACACTATATAATAATGTATACGTTGATCCTACTTCCGTTCCTTCGACATAGGTTGTCAGTGCTCCATCCTTTTTAATTACTGGATAAGAAACAGCCAATTCTTCTCCTCTTATAGAAGTCGCGGTCACAACAGGCATCTCATATGGCGTATTGGAATTTACTTCATAGGTACTACTTCCTGCTTCGACCACTTGAATCTTTGGTCGATACTGCTTTCCTGCTTCATTACACACTTGTTCTGTAAATTTAGCCTGATACTGTTGTTGTTTATCTTTCTGAATGACAATACATCCACTCATATATTCATCATCATTTCTAGGATCAATAATTTGTTCCCGTGGAAGATAACCCAATTTGTGTAATTGCTTAATGGTCATAAACCGAGCATCCGTTTGATCATCTGGTAAATTACTCGCATGTTCTGTCGCCCAGGCAATTCCCGCTCGTTCTAACTCTTTGACATTTTCCTTATATAAAGAAGTTTTTGATTGTTTTAGTGTCCTGATGATCACCGGATAGGAGGCAACAACTAGTACACATAAAATAACACAGACAGTCATCATTTCTACAAATGAAAACCCTTTATTATTCATTCTCACGTGGTCCCTCCTATCTTAATTTCAATTTTATTTTAACACATTTTATAATATCGTTCAAAGAAAAAGAGTGAAAACCACTCTAAAGTAAGTACAATATGTCTGACATACTGTAAATCTTTTATTTTTTCTCATACATCATGTATTTCTATTCAGGCAAAAGTTAATGTCTTAAGGCAAGTATTAATCTTAAGTGCGCAAATACTTCTTATAGATTTTTATAATCGGACGAATTCCTACATTCTCACTCGTATCTTTAACATCATATTTTTGAATCAAGCCTTGACTGTTTACTCGGTATGCCTCATTGGTACTTTCTTTATAAGCGGTATCAGTCCAATAACTTCCAGTAGGTTTTAACCATCTATTAACAGATTTCTCCTCTGCCACCATTCCGTTACGCCAAGGAATATCTGAAATACTGGCTAACTCTTCAGCACCAATTAACCGCGCTTTCTCACCCTCATAAGAAATCGTATAACGATAATTCCCAGTAACTGGTCTTACAACCGTATCAGCCTTCGTATAAGGAATTACATTTTGATATGACTGGGTTAATTGTCGTAATTGTTGAAGAACCCGATCAGGTCCAGAGACATTAAGAGAAGTTCCCGACCAAGGTAGAACAGTAGTAATCTCATGATCTAAAATCAGTTCCACTTCTTCAAACCCATCTGGACTAGTGGCTAATACATACCACCGATAACAATTGGTACTAGGATTCGTTGGTGTCCAATGATAACCGCTTTTACATGAAACCCCATCAATTGGATTAAAATAAACATCCAATCCTCTACTAACTAACGACGTTGATGTCGCCTGACAGCCATCATCATATAACTTTAAATCATAGGTCAATTTTTCTTGTGCTCCAACAGTAAAAGACAATGTTTGATTATAACGCAAATTTTGTTGCTTTATAAAACTATCTTTTATTTTCCCTTCATCAGATAACTGTTGAATACTAAGACAAATTTTTGTACCATTGTCTAACGAATATGAATTCTTATTTTCTTTAATATAACTCTCACCAGCGGAATATATTACCCGCAATGTCGCATCCGCTACTTTCTTTTTACTATTCTTAATTTGGTTAATAACTGGCGGGGTTGCAATCAAAGCAATTAGTCCTAAAATTACAATTGTCCCCAATAATTCAATCAGTGTAAATCCATTTTTCCTCATCGTCGCCTCCAACTACCTTATGATTAATTACCATCATTATATAATACTCATCTCTTTTTTTCAATCATTACTATTATAAGATCTACTCTCCCTGGATTAAATTATTACCAGTCATTTCGTTTGGAATTTCCATTCCTAGTAGTGCTAATAAAGTAGGCGCAACATCACCTAGTTTTCCTTCCTGTAATGTTATATGATCTCTCGTAATAATAAATGGTACTTTACTCGTTGTATGACTAGTAATAATATTGTTTTCATGATCAAGCATTTTATCACAGTTCCCATGATCAGCTAACACAACCAAGGTTCCATGTAACGACTCTACTATCTGATACAATTTACCAAGACATGCATCAACTGTTTCCATTGCTTTCATCGTTGCTGCAAAATCACCCGTATGTCCTACCATATCACCATTGGCATAATTTAAAATTACCACATCATATGCTCCAGTCATCAATTCTTGTTGCAACACATCTGTAATTTCATATGCACTCATGCTTGGCTTTAAATCATAAGTAGCAACCTTAGGTGAAGGAATCAAAATTCGTTTGGCACCTGGCCATTCATGTTCCTCACCTCCATCAAAGAAATACGTTACATGCGCATATTTTTCTGTTTCGGCAATCCGCAATTGTGTTTTCCCTTGTTTACTCAAATACTCCCCTAAGGTATTATCCAATTCCTGTAAAGGATAGGCATTGCTACAAATAACCTCATCACTAACAGGCATCATAGTAACCAAAGAAATATCTGATAACATCGTTCGCTCAAAGCCAGAAAAAGTCGGATTGGTAAAAGCACTGAACAGTTCTCGAAGCCGGTCAGGCCTAAAATTAAAACAAATGATACCATCATGATCCTGAATAAGACCTTCTGGGTCAACCACCATTGGCTCGACAAACTCATCACCAATTCCCTGTTCGTAACCCTGTTTTAAAGTTTCCTTAATATCGGTAATAACTGGTCCACTTCCCTGGGTCATATTCTTATACGCTTTACAAACGCGATCCCAACGATTATCTCGATCCATCGCATAATAACGTCCAGCAATGGTAGCAATTTTTCCAATTCCAAGCTCAGTCATTTTAGTTTCTAACTGTTCAATAAATGTATCAGCAACGCTTGGTAGCGTATCACGACCATCTAGAAAGGCATGGATATATACTTGATCTACCCCTTGTTGTTTTGCAAGCTCTAAGCAGGCAAATAAATGATTGATATGGGAATGAATACCACCATCACTAACAAGGCCACATAAATGAAGCTTTGATTGACGTTGTTTCACATATTCCATGATCTCTATTAAGGCCTGATTATCATAAAAATTTCGCTTCATAATGGCTTGGTTAATCATCTCTAACGGTTGATATACAATTCGCCCAGCCCCAATATTCATATGACCAACTTCACTATTCCCCATTTGTCCGACTGGAAGACCTACTAATGGTCCACTGGCTTCTATCAAGGTATGGGGATAACGATTCCACAAATAATCAAAATGGGGAGTACGTGCTTGATAAAACGCATTCCCATGATGATCCTCACGAATTCCTACTCCATCTAAAATACACAATACAAGTGGCTGCATACTATCATCTCCTATTATCATCATATCATAAAATAAAATATCTATCCGCTTTTTTTATAAAACTTTACAGAAAAAAAGAAATATTACCATTATATTTCTTCTAAATGTTCCGCTTTTTCCTTAATATGATACTTTTGTAAATAAGCCACCTCTTTCAAGGAAGCTGTAACCGGATCAAGAGCAATATCTAAGATATGTTTCGATATCCGTTTATCCTTCGGTGGTGGTGTCATATAATCTGGACCAATCGCCGTGCACAAAAAAGTATGAGGATCGTGGGGAATCGGAAATTGATGTCCTTCAAAATTTCCATTTTGAACCGGATAAATAGTATCATAGCGATATACAAATGGTTTAAAAATACTACGATATGTCCAGGTGAGATCCATACCAATCATCGAAGAACCTCTATGCTTTTTCCCGTAATGTCGGGCGTGATCAACATAACAAGATTTTAACTTAATTGGGTTAACTTGTAAATTTTCAAATAAACAGATCACCGGCATTAATAAATGCTCTGGAACCCGATTACAAAAATCAATTACCTTGTTCTCTGATACAAAATCATAAACAAAGACATCGATAAATAAACCATTGCCATCACGACATTTATTATTTAATAATACATTTCGCTCCTCGACAAATGTCCCTTTCTTTCGAATCTTCATTGACGGAATCGTCACATTATATTCTTTATGGGTATCAAAACATTGAAATACATATTCTTCCGGTAAATCCGTCTCTAAGACTTTCATAAATTTTAAATAATCATCATAAAGCATCCCAATATCTAAATCATCATCCCAAGGAATAAACCCTTGATGTCTAACAGCCCCTAAACAACTACCCGCTGTTAAAAAATAGGGAATATCATGTTTTCGACAGATTTTATCAATATCGATCAGCATCGACAACAAAATCTTTTGAACATCACGAACTGTAATAACATTCCCATTTTCTTCTTTTAAGATATATTGTTCCACTTTATCACCCACATAAATTCTACCTATATTTTATCATATAATCTGTAGTGAAACAAGAAAACAACCGAAAACCAATATAATAACCAAAAGATAAGTGCAAACATAACTTTCAGCTTAAATTACCTAAATCACAATTTACTTTTCACTTTATTCATAAAATGCACTTAGTAGACTATCGTCATCACTTCCAAACCATGTTTTACTTGGTGAAAGATAGTTCATTTGAAAATGATTCCACCCATCGCCTTTTGATAGGTAGTTAATGTTCCTTTTAGTACTTGAATTGTACTAGTAGTTAAATTATTCTGACAAAAAATAGAAACCCCTAATGTTGCGGGAATATCCCCCTTAAATTCCACATGTTCCAAGCGATTACTTTTAAAAGCCCGATAACCAATGTTTTGAAGATGATGGGGTAAAGAAACCGATTGAATATTAGCTCCATTAAAAGCGTCATGATCAATCATTGTTACTTCATCTGGAATCACAATATGACCTTGGTAAGCACCTGCATAAATATTTAAACTACTTTTATTTTCTGTTCCATCACTATTTCTCCATTCTTTTCTATTCTATCTCCATAATCCACCACCACCAGTGATTTTGTCAACCATTTGTGTACAACAAACATAAATAATTGGAATAGAATTTATAGGAAGATCTTTTTAATCATACGGAATTTTAAGTTTGGAAATCTTAAGAGAAAGATAATTTCTATATACCATTCAAAACAACTTGTATTGTCATTCCCTCATCTTTTTTAGAATGGGTATTTTTTTCTTTCCTTTCGTCAATGTATGTTCCTTATACAAAAAAATCCCTTCATTTTCTGAAGAGATTACATGACAATCTATTTAGCTTACTACTCCGACTTTACGAAACTCTAGTTTTAATTTATCAGCAATCGTTACGATAAATTCTGAATTGGTTGGTTTGGCTTTATCGATATCAACACTATTTCCAAAAATATCTTCCATTAGCTCCCAATTTGCTCGATTCCAGCTAACTTCAATCGCATGTCTAATCGCTCTTTCAACACGAGATACAGTCGTATTGAAACGATCAGCTAACTCTGGATATAACTCCTTTGTAATTCCACCAATTGTTTCTGGATGTTCATAAATAATACCGATTGCTTCTCTAATATATTGATATCCTTTTATATGAGAAGGTATTCCAAGTTCATGTAATATCTTCGTAATGGAAATTTGTAAATTATTGTAGTGGAAATCAATACTCTTATTTTCTTGTTTATCATCTTTGCTTAAATTTAAAATACGATCTTCTAAATCACTCAATTCGAATGGTTTTAGAATAAAATAATTAACTCCATATTCCGACACTTCCCGAATTACATCGGGAGCATTATAACTAGTTGCAACAACAATTTTCGATGTAATTTTACGTTTATGCATTTCTTTTAACACATATAATCCATCTTTATTAGGCATAATTAAATCCAAAATAATAACGTCATATTTACCATGTTCTTTCTCAATTGTATGGATCCCTAAAGCACCATCATTTGCAGTGTAAGCAATCTCTATACTAGCGTGATTACTAAAATACTCCTTTACCATATTAATGAGATTGATATTATCATCAATCATTAAAACTTTTATTTTTTTCATTCCCTTTTTTATCCTTTCTTCTAGTACTTCTATCACGTAACTTTATTATACAAAACTATTACTTTTTTTGAAAGAGCAATTATTAGCTAGTTTTGTCGAATCACTCATTCATAGAAAAAAGTCATTTATAATAAACGACTTCTAACAAACGAAAAAATTCTTCAGTCGTAGAGGCCTTCCCAATTAAATATCCATCGATATTCTTGATGTTTTCTAATTGCTCAATATTTGAACATTTAATACTTCCACCATATAATACTGGTATCATATGGCAATGAAACTTCTCTACTACAATATGTTTTATCTCTGAGGCAATTTCCGTAATTTCTTCATTACGAGGAATCTTACCTGTTCCTATCGCCCAAATAGGTTCATAGGCGATAATTACCTTTGAAATAGCTTCCGCTGGTAAATCACGGAAACAAGCGATGATTTGTTGTTTTAAAACTTCCTTGGTCTGTTGCTTCTGATATTCTTCCGCGGTCTCACCAATACAGACGATCGGTGTCATCTTAGCCCTGAGACACTGGATTATTTTTTGATGAATTTGGGCATTTGTCTCCCCAAAGTATTGACGACGTTCACTATGGCCTAATATCGCATATTGAACACCTAGACCAGCAGCTTGAATCGCACTAACTTCACCTGTGTATGCCCCTAACTCAGTAGCAGCAACATTTTGAATTCCTACTCCATATCCATGTCCAACAAAATATGGAAGATAAATACTTGTTGGACAAAAGATAACGTTTTGTCTTTCTAACGGCGCTATTTTTTTTAAATAGGTAGCAATATCAGAGGTACTAAGATACATCTTTAAATTGGCAACAACTAATTTCTTATTTTCCATTGAATCCCTTCTTTAATGAAGCTTTAAACCGTGTCATAAAACCTTGTTTCCTCATCACTCGATCACCAAGTGCTGTTTTATAGACATCTAAGACTTTTTCTGCAAAATACTTTGCCGAATGCGCATCAGCAGTAATCCGCGCTTGTTTGCTCATATTCGTTAACTGTTTTGGATCCTCCATCAATGAGCGAACCAACTTTTTATACTTTCTTTTATTATCAAATAAATAACCATTTAGCCCATTTACAACAACCATGCGAAAGGCCTCATCATCTACGGCCAAAACAGGAATTGATGCTGCCATCGCTTCAATTACCGTTAATCCTTGTGTCTCCGTTTTAGAAGCAGTTGCGAACAAATTTGCCAATTGATAATACTTTGGTACATCTTCCCAAGGCACTTTCCCTGTAAAAATAACCCTCTTTTTAATTCGAAGCCGTTCGACTAATTTTTGGAATTTTTCCATATCTGGTCCATCACCAACAATTAACAACTTACTGTTAGGATTGGTTCTTACCAAACTGGCTTGCGCTTCAATTAAAACATTAACGCTCTTTTCATCTCCTAGTCTACCTACAAATAATGTAACAAAATCATCGCTACTAAGACCAAGTTGATGTCTTAAATCAGCAATTTCTTGCCTCTTAAACTGTTCTTTATAAAATCGTTCTACTTCAATCCCTGTTGGAACAATGTGAACATTACGATCCACTTTATACTTTTCTTTAAATAAATCATACGTTTTTTTAGTTGGAACAATAAGCTCCGTCGCAGTTTTATCACAGTAAAACTTCGTCAGATATTCAACAATTTTTTTACTTGACCGATTAAAATAACCCTTGGTAATATAGTGAACATAATCTTCATACATCGTATGATAGGTATGAACCAATGGAATATTTAATTGTTTAGCAATCAAACGAGCAAAAGTTCCAACTCCAAATTCCGTATGAGAATGAATGACATCCAAATTCCACTTTCTAATTTTTTCAATCGCCCGAAGCGGATAAATTCCCGTCAAACGATAATCGTAAATACCAATGGGAATTCCGGGAATTCGAATCACTTTCTCTTCATTTTCATACTTCATTTTTTCAGCATTTACTGTAACGATAAAAACCTCATGTCCTTGTTTTTCTAAAGCATTTTGTAACATGGCAATACTAGTAGATACTCCATTGATATAAGGTGGATAGGTATCTGTAAATAATCCAATTCTCATATTACTTCTTTCCTTTCACATTAAATGTAATTGCGCCAATCAACATTCCAAAATAGTAGGTAAAGAATCGCCATAGTAACATGCTAGCCTTTAAAGTACTTCCACCTAAGAAGTTTCCAAAGAATGCTACATATCCGTATTCAAGACCACCAGTTCCACCAGGAATAGGAACAAATGAACCAATCAACATTACATATGCACTAGTAACAATTGTTTTAATTCCATCTAGGCTCGTGTAATCACCCATACTATATACAATGGCAAGAGGAACGAGATAAAGACAGATAAGTGCTAATACATTACGGGAAACAGCCTGAATAAAATAGACTTTATCTGATACTAAAATCTTAGCTCCCTTATGAAACCGATTGATATAAGCTTCCCATTCTTTTTTTTTGGCATCGGGATCTTTAACTATTTTAAGCTTGGTTAAAAGATCAATCACAAAACGTGTCAATCGCTTATTAAAGTTTTTGGCAAATGAGATAACAAACAGACCAACAATCACCAAAAAGTTCATTGCAAAACCAAATGTTACCAAGTTTTTTAAAAGATCAATTTCTTTATAAAAGTGACAAAAGTAATTGGTCGTAAGCGCAACAATCCCTAGAAATACCAGGGCAATCTGGTATAAAATAAAATTTTGAACGATAATATTGGTTCCCTCAGGAATTCGAATCCCATCCTTTTTTAACATGTATATTTGGAAGGGTTGTCCACCCGTAGCAAACGGTGTAATGGCGTTAAAAAATTGGGTCGAGATCGTAAGCTTTACCGCTTTTTTTAACGTATAATCAGGATTAACCCGTCTAATCAGATAATATAGATCAATACTTCTTAAAAAAAAGTAAGATAAAATAAGGAACATGCCAACAAATAACCACCATGGATTAACCATTAAAATCTCTTTGATTACTTCGTTGAAATCATCTTTCAAGGAAAAAAATAACACCAAAATTGTAATCAAAACTAATACTGCAATATTAAGTTTATTTCGCGTATTATTTTTTTTCATTCTATCACCTTAGCTTCATCATTCCATATCATCGATTATATCAATCCCTGGTAATATCTTACCTTCTAATAATTCCAATGAGGCCCCACCACCAGTTGAGATATGAGACATTTTTTCTTTATAACCAAGTCCAATCACAGCCCCAGCAGTATCACCACCACCGATAATCGTCGTCGCAATTTCTTTGCTTATAATATCACATAATGCTTTGGTTCCATGAATAAAGTTATTAAGTTCCGTCATTCCTACCGTCCCGTTCCATACAATGGTCGCACTATCTTTTAATTGTGTTCGATATAAATCAATCGTATCAGGACCTAAATCAAGAATAATATCGGATGTCATGACCGCATCAACACTACACTTTTTAACAGGAGCTTGATCACTGATTTCCGTGGCTGTAACAACATCCACTGGCAAAATAATCTTATCAGGATAACGAGTTAACATTTCTTTACAAAAATCAAGTGATTCGTTATCCACTAAAGAGGCCCCAATTTCATACCCCTTTGCTTTTAAGAACGTGTTGGCAATTCCTCCACCCACTAAAATCTTATCAGCAATATGAACGAGATTTTGAATTACACCAATTTTATCACTTACCTTAGATCCTCCTAAGATAACAACAAAAGGATGTTCAGGATTCGTAATTGAACCTCCCATCACTTGTAATTCTTGTTCGATTAAAAATCCAATTCCACTTGGTAAATACGATGCTATCCCAACATTAGAAGCATGAGATCGATGACTCGTTCCAAAGGCATCATTGATATAGATATCACCTAAGGAAGCCCAGTATTTCCCAAGCGATGGATTGTTCTTACTCTCAAATTTACCAGGAACATCTTCAAACCGGGTATTTTCCATAAGCAACACTTCTCCTGGTTTTAACTCCTGAATACTCTGTTCAAGAATCTCCCCATGCGTTGTATTGACAAACCGAATTGGCATATCAAGTAAATCAGCTAGCATTTCTGCAACTGGTTTTAGTGTTTTTTGTAGCTTATCTTCCTCGGTTGTGACACGCCCCAAATGCGACAACAATACTACTTTAGCTTGCTGCTGAATCGCATACTGAATCGTACTTAAACTACTAACAATCCGATTGTTATCAGTAATCACCCCATCCTGCATCGGGACATTAAAGTCACAACGGATCAGCACCGTCTTATTTTGTAAATTAAAATCTTTGATTGTCTTTTTCATTGCTTCCTCCTTCATTCTTGATACGTGTAAGTAATTATTTTATCATTATTAACATATGCGCGAATCGTGGTTGCAGTACTAATCGTACTTCCATCAGGTCTCTTTGGAATATCATCAATTAAATTTTCACGCTTCAATAATTCAAGGGTAACAGTTGCAGAACCTCCAACATTATTGAGAGATGGATAAGACTCACGATGCGATTCAATATAAGTCTCAGCTGCTAACTCAGCACTTTTGATAAAGGCTTCATACTTATTTACTTCATTCTTTTTTAAATTTTTCGTAATCGCTGGTAAACTTATAATCATAATAATTGCTAGAATTGTAAAGACTCCCAACATCTCGATTAATGTAAATCCCCAATTTCGTAATTTCATATTCTCACCTATAATCTACAACTATTTTATAACATTTCCTATCTTTTTTCAATCTATATGACAAAAAAGTAAGAATTTAAAAAACTAGTCTTCCGTTTTGAAGACCAGCTTTATTACGTTTACTCTTATTTATTCATTAAATTTCCAATATAAAGGGCTGTTCGAACCATTTGCGCACTGTAACTCATTTCATTATCATACCAAGCAACAACTTTTACCAGTTGTTTTCCATCTACTTCTAAGATACTCGTTAAAAGTCCATCAACTAAACTACCATGGTATGATCCAATAATATCACTTGATACAATAGGATCCATTGTAAACCCTAATGTTTCATTGGTATTTTGTCGGAATGCCTCGTTAATTTCTTCTACACTAACATGCCTCTTAAGTTCAACCGTTAAATCGACAACTGATCCTGTAGTCGTTGGTACCCGAAGGGCACTTCCATCTAATTTTCCTTTTAACTGTGGTAAAACAAGACCAACGGCTCTAGCTGCTCCAGTACTAGATGGCACAATATTTGCAGCTGCAGCTCGCCCGCGACGAGCCCGAATTCCTTTTTTATGTGCAACATCTAAAACCGCTTGATCATTGGTATAGGCATGAACCGTAGTCATATATCCTTTGACAATTCCAAACGTCCGATCTAAGACATCAGCTACGGGTGCTAGACAGTTGGTTGTACAACTTGCAGCACTAATAACAGACTCAGTTCCATCTAAAACATGATTGTTAACATTGTAAACAATCGTCTTCATATCTCCTTTTCCAGGTGCTGAAATCAATACTTTCTTCGCACCCGCCGTAATATGATCATATGCTTTCTCATAGTCTACAAACAACCCTGTACATTCAAAAACAATATCGATATCGAGTTGACCCCATGGTAAATTCTTAGGGTCTCTTTCGCTATATACTTTTACCTTATGGTCAGATACGGCAATATAATCTTCACCGGATGTAATATCATTCACTCGATAAGTACGATGAGAAGTATCATACTTTAATAAATACGCCAATTGCTCCGCATCTGTTAAATCGTTAATGGCAACGACATCAAAATTAGGGTCTTCTTCCATAATTCGGAAGACAAGTCTTCCAATTCTTCCAAATCCATTAATTGCTACTCTTATCATTTTTTTCCTCTTTTCTATTTTCTAAAACAACTATTTCCAATAAATTCTCTTAACACGGAATCATTTGGTACCTCTTCACTCGGAATCGGTAAGAAATTCCGTAGAAAGTTAATCAGTCTTAATGCCTCAGGATAAATATCCTCGGCCTCATCGACTGAAAATAGTAACGGTTCTGCATATGTCTTTAATACACCTAGTTCATAAGTTAAGGCTGAATTGATGATCGCATCGGCTTCATCTTGGTATGGGTAAATATACTTATGTTCTCCCTTTCGTACCTTTTTCCACTGTTTAATCGTATCAGTCGCAGAATACCCTCGGAAACGATTATCCCGAACGATTCGTCTTAAAATACGTGTATCACTAGTATGAATCCGACTATGGTTATCAATATTCAATTGCGTAAGTGGACTTAAAAATATTTTATACTTATAACGCCGTTCAATTGACATCGTCAACTCTTCATTTAATCCATGTAATCCTTCGATAATAATAATGTCATTTTTCGTCTTCAATTGCAACCATTTCTTCTTATATTCTCGTTTCCCGGCTACAAAATTATACTCTGGTAACAATACCCGTTCCCCCAGTAATAAACGCGATAAATCTTTATTAAAGGCATTCACATCGATAGCCCGAAGCGATTCATAATCGACATCTCCATTTTGATCACGTGGTGTTTCTTGGCGATCAAAGAAATAGTCATCAATTGAAATTTGATGGGTCAAAATCCCTTTACTTCGCAAGTACACTTCTAATTTTTTAGATGTCGTCGTCTTTCCACTTGAAGTCGGACCAGCAATCAAAACCAATTTAATATTTTCCTTATTATCATAAATCTCATCCGCAACATTCGACAACTGTCCGTCATAGTAGGCCTCAGATATACGAATCAATTCATCATAAGCCCCAGTTGAAACATACTCATTTAAATCAGCGGCATTTTGAACATCTAAAATACGACCCCATTTGGTATAATCTAGGAACGTATCAAATAAACGACGATGATGTACATAATCTAATGTACACTCTGGATTCGTCGTATTGGGATAACTTAAAATAAAACCATTCCCACGAATATATGTTAATCTAAACTCATCAATTACTTTGGTTCGAGGCGCTAATTCACCATAAAAATAATCATAAATATTATCCAAACGATATAAATTGATAAATGTATTACTGATATACTTTAAAACTTTCACTTTATCAAATTGTTTCTTACGCATAAAATACTGCATCGCATCAATTCGGGAAACATTTACCTTGGTAATTGCCAAATCATCAGCAGTTAATTCATGCATCTTGGCCTCAATCTTGCGAATGATATCAATATCAACATCACGATTGATCAATTCGCAATATACCCCATTGTCCATCGAATGCTCAATCACGACTTCCGCATCTAATCCAAGTAACTTTTTAATCGCAACGATCATCATAAAATGAACCGTATTTTCATACACACTATTTCCAACATTACTACTACGATCATAAAAACTAACCTTACAATCCCTTGTAACAACTTCGTTTAAATATGTAATATGATTATCTACTTTAGCAATTAAAATAGGATAATTATAATACTTACGAAAATCTTTACTGATCTCTAAAAAACTCGTATTTGGATTATAAGTTTTTATCTCTAGATCTTTATAATTCACGTTTATTGAACTCATATGGATCCCTCTTATTCTATTCATATACATTTTATCAAATAAATACTTCTTTGTCACACTTTTTTCCAATATTTATCATTTTATGAATTTTTTGTCATATCGTTTTATGTATAAAAAGGCAAGAAAATTCCTATATATAAATTAGAAAGGGATGAAAAGATGTTAATACCAACAGTAATCGAAAAATCAAATAATGGAGAACGTGTCTATGATATTTATTCACGTTTATTAAAAGATCGTATTATTATTTTAAGCGATGAAATCAATGATGCAAGTGCCAATGTAATTGTAGGACAATTGTTATATCTCGACTCGTTAAATCACGATGATATCAGCATTTACATTAATTCGCCAGGAGGTTCAATCAGTGCGGGAATGGCCATTTATGATACTATGCATTTAATCAAAAGTGATGTATCCACTATCTGTATGGGTATGGCTGCTAGTATGGCTGCCTTCCTATTATCTTCAGGAACCAAAGGAAAACGGTTCTGTTTACCCAATAGTGAAGTCATGATTCATCAACCCCTCGGTGGAGCCCAAGGACAGGCTACGGAAATCAAAATTGTCGCTGAGCATATTCTAAATATTAAGAAAAAACTAAATCAAATGCTCGCTGATAATACTGGTCAAGACCTAGAGACCATCGAACGCGATACAGACCGCGATAACTTCATGACTGCAACAGAGGCCCAAAAATATGGTTTAGTTGATGATATCCTAAAAAAATAAAACCAACTTAGGAGACTGCTGAAAAAGTATACAAAGATTACTGTAAAGTATACCAGTAGTCTTTTTGTTTTGATATAATGATAATAAAGATGGTGGTAATCATGTTAAAACAAAATACACAATTAGAAATAAGTTTTAGTAATCATAGTGAATTATATGATATTTTAATAGAAGAAGACAATTTTTGGAGACAATTAAATGATATGATAGATTTTTCATTTGTAGTTGATATGTTAAAAGATAAGTATTCTTCAACTATGGGAGAGGAGGTGAAATAGTGGTAAATAAGGATGATTATTTTCAAGATTATGCAGAATTTGATGACGTAGATAATATGTATGAGACAGATGAGCCAATAGAAGAACAATGTTTATGGATTGGAAAACCTCATCTATTATGCTACATAATAGATCGCAACTATATTATTTTTATGTTTTTTCTTTTAATATTTTGGCATTTTGACTTTGATTTTAGATGGTATTCATTTGTCAATTACGGAATATTATTGTATTTTATTATACATGTAATAAATACATTTAGATATGCAAAAACAATTAAATATTATATTACTAAGACTCATCTTATTGTAAAATTAGAAGAACAATATTGGGCTTATCCAAGAGAAAATATCGCTATTAGACGTCAAAAAATAAAGAACTTCCCCAAAAAAGCACAATTTTTCTTTGGGTTATTGGGAGGATTTAAACAAGCAAGAGTTAGACAAAGTATTATAGAAAAATTATTTGATGTAAAAAGAGTACAATTCATAAAGAAAGATATCTATAGTCCTGTTTTTGATTCATCCCATGATATATATATGGAAAAAGGCAATTTTAGATGTATTAAGGATTATGAAAAAGTTATAAAAATTCTCGGAATTTAATCAATTAAAATTACATAGGGTATGTCAAGAAAAGTGTGTAAGTTAGTAAAAGACTACGCACTTTATTTTACACTCTCACTTTTTCAACAGTCACTTAATTCCTTCTTCTTGTTTAATCTTCCAGACCTTTTTAAAACACGTTTACCAAAGAAAAAGTAAACACATCTTTTTTTGTGTCTACTTTCATTTTATAACTTCACAATTAAACTTAACTTTTTCCATTTCGAAATTTCTATTAATTCCCATGAACTTTATTTAAATCTTCATAGTAATGTTTCCCTTTTTGATAGCTCTCAGCTATTTTTTTCTGTTCTTTCTTCTCACGCTTTGATTTCACGAAATCACTCCTTTTATGAAAAAAGAATATTCAAATCACCATGAATATTCCTTTTAATTAAACACTATTTAGATTGGTAATTACTTCCACCTAGGTGTTGTTCACCCATTTGCACTAATCTCTTAGTAATTTCACCACCAACTGAACCATTTGCACGGCTAGTAGCGTCTGGACCTAAATTTACACCAAATTCATTAGCAATTTCGTATTTCATTTGTTCGATAGCTTGTTTAGCTCCTGGAACAACTAATTTATTTGTATTACTTTTATTATTCATATGTTTCACCTCCTGTACACTAATAGAATGTGTACATTTTAGTTTTTCATACAAAATAATTACTGGTAATTTTTGACGTTTTATAAAAAATCTGAAAAATCGTTTTGTTTAAAATTTTCAATTGTAATAATATTATTTATACACTCATCAATGAGCTTATCATAATCAAAACGCGATTCCATTTCCAAACACTTTTCCAAAGTTGGATGAATTACCGGATGTTTTGGCAAAAAGATGGTACAGCAATCTTCAAATGGAAGAATACTCGTTTCATAAGTACCTATTTTTTTAGATAGTTCAATAATCTCCAACTTATCTAAGCATGCTACTGGGCGGATGACTGGCATATTCGTAACCTGGTTAATCACTGCCATACTATCCAAGGTTTGACTAGCTACCTGACCAATACTTTCCCCATTAATAATAATTTTACACTTCCGCTTTTGAGCTAATTTTTCAGCAATGCGGTACATCATTCGTCGCATTATGGTAATAATATAAGTATCATCAGCTGTTTTATAAATAGCTTCTTGTATATTGGTAAAACTTGCAATATGTACTTTAATATTACCAGAATATTCATTAATAATATTGGCCAACTCTAAAACTTTATTTCGTGCTTCTAAACTAGTATGTGGTAATGATTCAAAATATAAACATTCTAAATCCACACCGCGTTTCAAGGCTAAATAACCAGCAACCGGAGAATCAATTCCGCCCGAAAGCATTAACAAACCTTTCCCTTGAATGCCAACAGGATATCCGCCAGCTCCACTAATTTCATTGGTGTACAAAAAAGTTCCCTCTTGACGAATTTCAATATGAATATAAACATCAGGATGATGAACATCCACCTTTAAATTAGTGTGGCGTAGTACATGCCCACCAATCATATGATTAAATTCCATACTAGGAATCATAAAACGTTTGTCTGCACGCTTGGTACAGACCTTAAATGTTTGATACGATGTTCCAGCTAATAAATTTAATACTTCAGCTTGAATAGTATCAACATTAGTATGCACTTGATAACATATAACAATACCATGAAGCCCAAACACCTTTTTCAATTGTTCAACAACTTCGTCAAATTTTCCATCTAATACTTCAATGTACATGCGAACACGATCTTTATGAATTACAATATCATAATCACGTAACATATTTTTTATATTTTTATTTAATAAATTGACAAATACATTCCGATTGGCTTTTTTGGTGGTTAACTCCCCATATTTAATCATAATTAATTTTTTCATCGCATACCTCCAACTTGAGCTTATTATAACAGAGTTCAAACGAAAAAAGCAAGAAAATAGGTATCAAAAAAGAAGCAAATATTCGCTTCTAAAAAATTTTATTTACACTTTAAGTGTTGTTATATTTTACAACTGATAGAGATTTAAATCGGTACATTTAAAACCAATATAAATGAATAAGTTTAAATTTTTTATCGTTACTAATACGATTTAATACATTTGATTTATCAGTTGTTATGTTTAATACAACCAGGCTTTAAAAATAATTTTTTCTGTGTTCCATCTGAGTCTTTACTCATATCCATTAATTCTGGATAAAAGCGTGCAATTTCATTTGCAGCACTTTCAGCAGAATCCGATCCATGAATAACATTATAAGTACAATTAGTTTTATCACCATAATCTCCTCTAATTGTCCCGGGTAATGCATCTTTACTATTAGTTGCACCAATTAAATCTCTAACCCTTTTTATAGCATCATCTCCCTCAACAATCATTGCAATAACAGGACCAGATAATAGATATTCCTCTAATATCGGATAAAAGGGTTTATCAATAAGATGTATATAATGTTCCTTTACAATTTCCGGAAATAAATGCATTATTTTAATATTACTAACTTTCAACTCAGCTTTTTCAAATCGAGCAACTACTTGTTCAAATATTTTCTTTCTTACCCCATCGGGTTTTAACATTACATATGTACTTTCTTTCATAATCTATCCCTTTCAATAAACATATTATTAATCATATCAATTTAATTTTTGGCAACGTTAACATTTTAACTTTACTTAACGTCATCGGATTTTCGCTCATTTCACGAACTGGTATATCCAATTTTTGTTCTATCATAATTGAAATAATATCTAATAAATAATTATAATGACTAACCGCCTTTTTACCAGCATCACACTCCTCCAAATATTTTAATATGCGAACATCTATAGCGAGAAAAAAATCTGTAGGAATTTTATCCCTTGCTAAAAATTCATTTGCATAATGTTCTGTAATACGATAAGTTTTTATAATATCGGCAATTAAAATATCAACATAATATGGGGAGGCCGGATCATATATTCTTTCTCCACTATACAGATTATCAAAATCAATGTTCATAGAAGCAAGTGATATTTCATCTATACCGTTAATATGTCCTCCTTCACGACTAAACTTTATTTTTTCTTCTAAAGTCATCTCTCTTCCACGTAAACGATATTCTTCCTGTAAGGAAAGTATCCCATGTTTTAAAGCACTTGCAGCATTATCATAAGAAATATTATGATGATATTCACCAACTGTCAATCTCTCTGCTGGGGACACTTGACAACTTTTTATATTCTCACGAATTAAATTATAAACTTTATCCTTAGGTATCTCTACAATATTTAATTTATTCATTTTACCACCTCTATACTAAAAGTATATTGAACCATATAATAATATATTTAAAAGAATATGTCAAATTTTCACACTAACTATAAGATCCATAAGCTATCAAAATCTAATCCCAAAAAAAGATTATATCATTCTCTGAATATTCCGTTTTATAAACATTTACTATTTTGTTCATCAACCATTTTATGATTCTCTTCAAAATGAGCAATAATTGGCCATTCCCAAGATTTGACTCCTATTAAGTCAGCTTCCTTTTTGGCTACATAGTCAATTGATGTACGACAATCTGGGTTCTCCAATATATATGAATCAATTGAATAATTATCATCATGTAACCTCCGTGATAAATCAAAATTTTTAATATAAGCGATGTTATTAGCCTGAAATAAAAGTTCACTAAATATAATTGGAACATTTGGCACAATAATTTTCTCCTCAGGACAAGTAATTGCTGTATGCTGTTTTGTTCCAGTAATTTCATTTACCTTTTGCTCTTGACATAATGTTATCAAAAAAGAATTTAATTCATCAATTACCAACTGCTGATCCAAAAGTTTAAGATATTTTTCGTAGATATAATATTGCTTATTGGTAATAAGATCTTGTAATATAATATGAAACCCTACTTGAAGTTGATGATGATTCCCTTTCCCAGTTCGTTGTCTTGGCAAAAAGGCTTGTATATAATATTCAAGTTGGACATCATTTAAGGAGCTTACCTTCTCTTTCAAATTCAAATATTCCTCTTTCCCTAATAAATAATTTTCCCATAGTTTGTCTGTTACCTTTGGTATGTTCATAATAACACCTCATTTGCGCTCTATTCTATCATAAAAGTCCACTTCCAGCAAGACATAAATTAAAAATATGAATTGCTTACACACTTTTCCTGATATTCCCGATATGATTAATTTGCTAGTTAATAACAAATAACCACAAGACTTATTTGAATAATTATATAATAAAAATCAAGGGTTAAAATGAACTTACTTTGTTCACCCTTGATTTTTTATCTGTATTTTTACTACTTCTGTTTTCCATAAAATGATATTAATTTATCATAAATACCAGGTTCAATCCGATTAAGACAATTAATCGTTAATTCTAGAGACTTTTGATATTCTCCTTTATAAAATAACATCTCAGCATAGGTTAAATTGCTATCCAATCCATCTACTGATGTCCGATAACGATTTCCATAGACAATTGCCATTTCGGCAAACATAGCCGTTTTCATCATTTCTTTGGTCGTACTAAATAATTTTAAAACCAAATCCCTAGCGGTATCAACCCGTGTATTTAGTGTACTAATGGTAATCGGCTTTTTATCCAACTCGATGACAATTTCTTTAATTGCTTCTCCCGCTTCTTTTAATTCTACGTAGTAAGATCTTGGAATAACTGGTAAATTATAATCACGAATCTTAGATTTTGCCTCTCGTAAAATAACCTTTACTTCTTCTAATTGTTGACGTGCCCGTACTTCATCTTCTTTCATGGTTCCAATTGATTCTAATGATCCATCTAAATTTTCTTCGATATTGGCAAGACGAAGAACCAATGTCTCAATCTCCTTAATTAACTTTGAATAAGCAAAGGTATGATTCCCTGTATGAGACATTAAGATTTTATAATCGTTATTTAAAACTGCCAACTCACTTTTTATCTCATTCAATAAATTGACATCAGCTTGTGATAGATTATAAACCGTCCTTAACTCATCTAATTGGCTAAAAATATCGCCTACTAATTTATTAATCTTTTCTAATTTTTCCCGAAATGATTCATTAGCATCTTCATAAGTACTACGATCCACATCTTCTTTTTCAAAATCATTAAAAATCGATTCAAAATAATCAACTAATACCTTTAATTCAAATAAACTATCTTCCAAGTTTAAAACATTCGCCCGATCCATAATATCACTAATTTTTTTATTGGCTTCTTCAATATTATATTCGACATTAAGATAATCTAGTGGATACCCTTGTTTCACCATTTGATCATAGGTTGTTTTTACCTCTTCGATCTTCTTTGGCAATAATGAAGTTGCTAGTAAAATAATATCAGGAAGCTCAGTCACAACAATAGACATATGTTTTAACATATCATCAATGGCTTTAATAATTTGTGTAACCTCAGTATACTCATTGGCTTCCATAACCGTTTCAAAGTCTTCAAATCGTTTGGCAATATTCTCAAACTGTAACGTAACACAGTTTTGCAAATCACCATAACTTGCCTTATCATCAGTATAACGTTTATATAACTCTCGATATTTGGCCTTTAATTTGGTAATAATTGCCCGGTTTCGTTCCTCACTAGTGGTGATCTCTTTTATCTCACTTAATAAAAATTCACTATTCGCCTTTACTTTATATAATTGCATCTCTAATTTAGCAATTTTATATAATGTCCCCTTATAATCCATCTTTGATAACGAATAATCCGCTTCTAATAGCATATCGGTAACTTCAGGAATTTGTTTTTCCTTAATATCATCAAGTCGTGCACACCACTCTTGATACATCGCCTCCAATTTGTCATTTTTTAAATATGATTCAATCTTTGACAGTTCTGGCATAATTGGCGCACTATCAATGGTATTTTTCTCAAACTCTAATTCCTCTAAAAGTTTCTTATACTTCTTGTTTTTTGATTTCTGTAAAAATGATAAAATAAGAACAATAGATATTACGGCAACTGTGTAGATAATAAGTATTATTAAAATGATGTTGTCCATTCTATCACCTCGCTATTATAATTCTACCACAATTCCGACTTTTTTTGCACTCTTTTTTCGCTTTTTTGTGTTGTTAGAACAAAAACAAGAAACAATTTAATTTTGAAAAAGGAATTGTGCCATAGTCCGATTTGTTATATAATGATTACAATTATAGATCCCCAAGAGAAAATAGTTCCATATTATTTTTCTAAAACTATGCAAAATCATTATGTAGCAATCCGGGATTATATACAAAACAAATCCATTCATTTTTCTTTAAAGTATGATCTACAATTGGCAGATAGGAAAAGAAAAGAAATTGTTCAAAAATCGGGGGGGGGAAATATTAGTACAGAAACCAATCTTTTTAACTTAACTGTAATGTTAAATAAAAATGATCATATTGTATTCATGGATCAGATTGATCATCGTTATGCTCACGCGATTGGAAAAGTAAGACAAGGATCAATCTATCTTCCAGCTGATTTAGAATACCTGATAGAAGCACAACAAAAAGCATTAATACAATTGGCAAGTCAAATTGAAATCGTTCAAACAGCTGGCCAGATTAGACCAATTCCAAATAAAATAATCTACCGAAATCTTCCTGTCTATTTTTATGACAAAATAGCAGTAGATAATTACGATACTAATAAATTAGGAAACTTTGATCAGGTTATTGCAACCTTGTTAGAAACAAGAGCATTTTATGATCCCCAAAGTGAACGATCTCCAGAAGAGAATACGCATAAACGATAATAAAACACATAATATGAACTAACCCTTGAAATAACTAATTATCAAGAGAAATAAGGGAAAAATATTGACATATGATAAGATAAATACTATAATTGTATATGCATGTGTTACTTGCAGCGTTATTTCGAAATTGGTAACGTGTTTATCCCCAAGATTGGTATACTAGTAACTTTAGCTGCAAAGCGAAGATATTAAGATAAACACCCTATCATTTGGCGAGATAACCTTCGTAATCACATCGTGAAAAGAAGGAGGAAATTTATGTCAAAGTATACTGGACCAGTAAACAGAAGATCACGTCGTTTAGGATTCTCTACATTAGAAAATGGAAAAGACATTGCTAAGAGACCTTATGCACCAGGTCAACATGGTCAGGGACGTAAAAAGAAATTATCAAATTACGGAACCCAATTACAAGAAAAACAAAAATTAAGATTTATGTATGGATTGAATGAAAAACAATTCAAGAAAACATTTGTCGAAGCTGGAAAATTAAAAGGAGTTCACGGAGAAGACTTCATGAAACTTCTAGAAAGTCGTTTAGACAATTTAGTTTACCGTTTAGGATTTGCTAGTACAAGAAATGGTGCTAGACAACTTGTTAACCATGGTCATATTACCGTAAATGGAAAAAAAGTAGATATTCCATCATATCGTTGTACACCTGGTGACGTAATTGCGATCAAAGAAAATAGTAAAGATCACAAAGCTGTTAAAGAAGCATTAGAAAATGTTCACAATCGTGTAGAATTTGTTACTTATGATGAAGCAAAAATGAGTGGTACTTATGTAAGATACCCTGAAAGAAGCGAATTAAATAGCGAAATTGATGAAGCATTAGTAGTTGAATTCTACAACCGATAAGAAAAGAACTCTTCCAAGGAAGGGTTTTTTTGTTCCTTATTAAACAAAAAAAATTCTAATCACTGCTAGAATTTTTTATATAGCTCAATCACTTGATAATATTTTCTTTCATTATTTTACTTTGAGATCCATAACCTTTAAATATTTTGGTAAGATTCCTTCTTTTTTCTTAGAAAAACTTGGTCGAATTTGGAAGACACCCGGGAAACAATTTCCTTCGATAATGATTGGCCCAGTTTCACTAATCGCAACATCCCAACCGACATAACCAATTTCCGGCACTTCTTTCGCTGCTTTCTTGACCATCTTCACTGCTTCTTTAAACATTGGTACTTGAAAGCCAACAATTTTAGTTTTGGTTTTAGGATGAACTTCATAAACAAGATCTTGTTTATCAATCGCAGGAGCAATTACTTTTCCATTTTGATTCACAAACGTATACATCCCACCACTAGAAAAATTGTCAACAACGCCACCGTTTCCAATCTTTAATATCCCATTTAAAAAGGTTACTTTCCCATTTTGAATAAACGTAAACATTCGTAATGTATTAACAGAATTTTTATATAACTGGTTCATATCAGGGTGCTGTCGAACAAATTCTTCCACCAATACTTGACCTGATTTACGAAGTTGGCGATACAATTTTTTACCATTGGTTTTAGAATTAATATTAATCTTCTCAATTCCCATTCCACCATCACCATCAATTGGTTTTACAATAATTGCTTTTTTCCCTTTTAAAAATTCGACAAACTGATCCCCTTTCACCTCTCGTAAATAGATCCATTCCCTCTTTAAATAAGAATTAAATAATTTATTAAAAACAATTTTATCATCAAACTTATAATAAAAATCTTTGCGGTTATATTTCTTTATAATCGTATTATTGATTCCTCTAGTTAAATAGGTTTTACGTTCTTCCTTGTTTAAAAGATAAAATTCAAACTCAAGATAATCATTATATCCCGCTTGATATTTTAGTCCACAAGAGATTATATCACATAAAACAGTAATATAAGATCGTCCTGTTTTTTCAGCAACGTGGTGGGCAGTATCAAACATGTTTTGATAATTCATATGCCGAATTCGTTTTACTAAATAATTAATTTTTCCCATCATATCACTACTTTCTACCTTCAACTGTTATAAGTATATCATAAATTTCACACATTTTTCACAAAAAAAGAAAGAATATTAAGCACTTTCTAACATTCCAACATAATATTTCTTTTTTCCTCGACGAATGATAAAGGCAACTTCACAAATCGCATCGTCTTTAGTAATTATTTGATCAACATCGGTAACTTTCTTCCCATTAATAGAAATAGACCCAGCTGTTACAAACTCACGAGCTTCGCGCTTTGAACTAGCAATACCACCGGCAACGATCATCTCAACAACCGAGACATTAATCACTGGATGAAATGTAGGGACATCCTGAAATGCGATTTTAATTTCTTCTAACGACAACGCAGAAACATTTCCACTAAATAATGACTCACTAATCCGAACTGCATTTTCATATTCTGCTTCCCCATGTAGATCAGTAATCACAGCTTTGGCAAGGGCAAGATGTGCCTGTCTTAAATGAGGTGCTTCTTGGTTTGCTTTTTCTAGTTTCATAATCTCATCAGGTGAAAGAAATGTTAATGTTTTCAAATAATCAATGACTTTACTATCTTCACTATTAATTAAAAATTGATATAATTCATAAGATGATGTCTTATGTTTATCTAACCAGATAGCTTTTCCTTCGCTTTTCCCAAACTTTGTACCATCTGACTTTGTTACCAATGGCATGGTAAATCCATATGCTTCTTTTCCTATCTTCTTACGGATTAACTCAATTCCAGCGGTAATATTTCCCCATTGATCCTGCCCGGCTACTTGTAACGTACAATCTCGGTGTTGATATAAATATAAAAAGTCAAGTGCTTGCATAATCATATAAGAAAATTCAGTATACGTAATCCCTTGCTCTAACCGTCTTGCGACGATATCTTTTCCAAGCATATAATTCACATTAAAATGTTTTCCATAATCTCTTAAAAAATCAATAAAATTAATATCTTTACACCAATCAAAATTATTTACTACTTCAAATCCAAAAATCTCTTCAGCTTGTTTTTTTAAACAGGCAAAGTTATGAGCAACTTCTTCCTTCGTTATCATCGCCCGTTCCGCACTTGGCCTAGGATCTCCAATCAAACCAGTTGCACCACCAACCAAGAGAATTGGATTGTGCCCTGCCTGTTTTAACCGTTTTGATATTAGAAATGATGAATAATGCCCAATATGAAGGCTATCACCTGTCGGATCAGTCCCAATATAAAAAGTCAATCCACCGTTATTTAATTTTTCTTCTAGCTCAGGACTACTAATATCTTTAATGAGTCCCCGCCATGTTAATTCTTCAAATAATGTCATAATACCTATTCTCCCTCCTCATGTTCACAAGTACCTGTACAGATATGGCATCTATCGTGATAAGGTTCCATAGCCATCAATTCTTTCCCATGGCTCGTACCAATTCTCGTAACCCCCATATCAATCAAAGTTTGTGCTTGTTCATCCGTTCTAATTCCCCCACTCGCCTTTACTTCTAAGACATCACTTCGATACTCCATAATCGTCTTGATATCAGCTACTGAGGCCCCACGACTTCCAAATCCTGTCGATGTTTTAATAAAGTTAACAAATGTTTCATTACAAATCTCGGTCATTTTAGCTAATTCATCAGTTGTAAGTAAACTTGTTTCAACAATCACTTTTAGTGTTTTTCCATCGATCGCATCTCTTACTTCTTCAATTTCATCTTTGATATAGTCATAATCTCGATCTTTGAGTGCTCCAACATTAATCACCATATCTATCTCATCGGCCCCTTCATTGATAGCCTCAATTGCCTCATATACCTTCACTTGTTTGGTATTCATTCCCAACGGAAAACCAATTACTGTACATATCTGAACAGGACTTCCTTCTAGTAATTTTTTGGCAAATGGGACATAATAAGGGTGCACACATACAGTTTCAAAATGGTAGTGAATTGCCTCATGACACAAGGCCTCAATCTCCTTCATCGTCGCATCCATCTTTAAATTTGTACTATCAATATAATGATTCATAATAATCCTTTCCATAAAAAAAGTACTTATGTTATAAGGACGAGCTTCCCCGCGGTACCACCTTATTTCATAAATACTTATGCAGCTTCATTCTTAACGCGAATCCACGGTTTGACTCCAAATATGTAATTCATACGATTATTTAGGCTAACTTTCAGCAACCGTTAACTTTCTAATTACCAATAATCCTATTACTTTATATTTTTCTCCATCAAATATAATACCATTATATGTTATTTCATATAAAAAGTCAAAACTATTTCGCTTTTATTTTACATTTAGCAATTCCTAATGACTTCAAATATTCAGATAATAAGACTTGCTTCACCGATAATTCATTTATTGCATCCTCTAAAAATTGCTGTTCCTCCATTGTTTGGCATTGTGTTAATAATTGATTACATTCTTCTAGTTCCAACTGTAAACGAGTAAATACCTTCTTAGGTATACTATAATATAAGTTACTACCACACTTAGGAAAACAATGCATTAATTGTTCACTATTCTCACATCCCATTAACAGGTTATAATAATGAGTCACTTTTTTTTGTTCTTCTAACAAGGACCTGTTATCAACATCTAGAATAGTACAATCCTCTTCCCCTTGGTCTATCTTTGTTTCATCCAATCCATCGTTTGGCTTTTTTTCTACAGTACGCTGTGCTTGCCATTTCTGATATATAAGATTATTGTTAGAAATAAATGTTTGAAAATCCTTAGTCATTTCTTCCGAAGAACTAAACATCTGAATTAACATTTCAGCGAGTCCTTTATCAATATAGCGCATCCTTCCTTGTTGTAAGTCACTATATAACTCCACAATCTTTGGGGCATTAGAGAAAAATTTACTCTTTATTTGTTTAAATACTGCAAAATATTTGCAAACATCTTCATCTATGAACATAAGTTTTGAAAAGATACGAAAAATTAACTCCATATCCCCAATCGATAATAAATCCTTTGACATTTTTAATAAACTATTTATTTTAATAACCGTTTTATCATCAATATCTGGACCATCTGCTAAACAAAGCAGCATTTTCTTAACGTCAAACTTTAATGATAAATATTGGTGAATCATTTTTTCCCAATCACAATTTGAAAATTTAAACTTTTTAAAAATATTATAAATACGATGCATCGCATCAAACTCTTTTTGAAAAGAATTATATTTTTCAACATAGCAAGATAAATGATCTTCCAAATTATGTGATGAACTTGGTTCAATATATACTAACTGTGTAAAATATTTTTCTTCCACCTTCTTTAACAAAGTTTCAATATCAACCTTTTCTATCCTTCCATCAAATATTTTAGTGATATCGTTATCTAACTTTTCCATATTACCATCCTTTTCATATACTTCTTAAGACGCTGTCTATCCTAACAAAATTTAATAATTTTGTCAAGAAAAAATGAAATTGAAATATCCAATTTCATTTTAATTGTTAGATTCAGTCATATATAAATTCTGGTACGTTTTACAATTCTGTAACAATTCTTGATGGGTTCCCTTTGCTTCTAATTTTCCATTCTTAATAATATTAATCTCGTCAGCATCAACAATCGTCGATAAACGATGGGCCACGATAATTATCGTATGATCTTTTACTAAATCATCAATCGTTTTTTTAATATACTCTTGTGATTCATTATCTAAAGCACTCGTTGGTGCTTTGTTTATATCAAATTTTACTTATACACTAAAATTCCATACAATCTTAATATCTCTAGTCTTGTTAACTTTATCTAATTTTCCAATTAAAATTTTATCAACAAAATCACTAACAATATCCACATCTAATTTTTCAACGTGTTTATATTTATTAAATATATTTTGCTTACCTTTTAATACTTTCTTTTTAGTATTATATAATTCTATTTCTTCATGTATTTTTTTAGCTCTATCCTCTAGTCTTTCACTATCATCCTTATACTTTGTTTTTAACATCATATATTCTTCTGTATCTAAGAGACCATTTGCTCTATCTTCATATAAACGTTGAAAGTATGTTTTTTTAGTTTGTAATTCCTTATCAATACTAATTAACTCTTTATTTAGAGAATCTAATTTTTCTTTAAATAAATCATTATCAATATCATTTTCTTTGAAATTATTTATCTCTTTATCTTTATAAAAATTATCAAGCAATTCATTTATACCATCAATTACTAAACTATGAAGGTCATTATTATTTATACTACTTCTATTATCGCAAGTATGATATTTTTCAATTAAATCTTTGCATCTATAATATATATGTTCACAATCTCCAGACCTAGTAAATACTCTTCCACATTCTTTGCAATATAACTTGTGAAGAAATGGATTATAATTTCCATTTTTATCACATCTTGACCTTTCCTTTAATCTTTCTTGTGCTTTTATCCATAAATCCTCAGTAATTATAGCATCATGAGTATTCTCAACACGAATCCAATCACTTGGATCTTTCTTAATTTTCTTCTTGTTTTTATAGCTTACACTAGTTGTTTTAGATTGTACTAAATTACCTATATAAACTTCATCAGTCAATATTTTTTTAATCATTTGCTGACACCATTTATATTTTTTTCGTATTATGACATTATAATCAATAGCTGATTTTTCATCATTTGAAACATGCAATATATCAAAAAAATACTCCTTATGATTGACATTCTCTTCTAACAAAATTTCAAATTGATAGTTAATTGAATGTGTACGATCTAAAGTTTCAGTCAATGTTGCTATACAAGTTGTATCATTAGGTAATTGCTCATTTAACTTTAATTCATTCCATAATTCAATTTTAAAATTATTATAATCAATTTCTTTTTCTTTTGTATAATAAATCTTCATTCTATCTTCTGAAAATTGTCTCAAATAAATTTTGCATTTATTATCAAATGTTTTCCTATCTTCAGATAAAATATTATAAGAAATTAAATTATGTAAAACTTTTCGTTCTTCATTTTTATAATTAACATTTACCTTATACATTCCTGCTTTTTTTATGGATTCAAAAAACATATAATCATTTATAAATGGAACTTGTAAATTATATCCATTCATATATTTATATTCTAATGGACTTAAAACAAAATCTTCATTTAATGCAGTTGCTACAGTTTTTATTCCCATACCACCTATAAAATCATTAAATATTCTTTTAATAACTTCAGCTGCAACAGGATCAATTACTAAATGGTTTTTATTTTCAGGATCTTTTGCATATCCATAAGGTGCAAAACTACCAGTAAATTCTCCATTTTCTCTTTTGGTTTTAAAAGTTTGTCTAATATTATAAGAAGTATCTTCTAAATACCATTCATCTGTTAAACCAAGTATTTGACTTGTCTTTTTTGTTTCTCTCTTGGTATTATCTATACGATCAACAACTGTTTTAAATTGCACATTCCATTCAATAAATTTATCATGAATGTATCTTTCAATTAATTCCATATCTCTTGCAAATCTTGCTTGTGTTTTAGCAATTACTACATCTACATTTCCAGATTCACATTCTTTTATCATTTTATTAAATTCTGGTCTTGTACTATCTGCACCAGACCAATCTTCATCATTATAGATACCTACAATTTCATAACCTTGCTCTTTAGCATAATCTTTAAGCATCATTTCTTGATTTTTGATACTCTCTGATTTTTCTTCTTTTGTTAATTTTCCTTCATCTTCATTTGATAATCTTAGATATAACACCGCCCTTACAATTTCATTTCCTTTATTACTCATAAAAAATCGTCTCCTCATTTTTAGTCGTAATATAAGGCCTATATAAATTATAACGTATTTTAATCAAAATTACAGCATATAAAAAGGCGATTTTCTTTTCTTTTTATATAATTGTAATATTTTTGATTGAAAATTTTGATTAAATCATCTTTTGTTAAATCTGGCTTGTCTGTTTTTAATTCATATTCACAGTTATAAGTAATTTTATTTATCTTTTTTTCTATTTTATTCCTTTCCATAATTTTATCCCCCTTTTTATCCTTTCATATTAATATGTTGTAGAATCTATTAACTTACCTTCTACAACTATTTGATAACCTTTTCTATCTTGATTGCAAGTAATTAATGTTATATATCTATTATCCTTTAAATTGATGACTTTAGCTTTTCCGGTTTTTTCAATATCATATTTATTTTCTATGATATAATGGTATTTGACTCCATTGTAGTAAACATAGACTTCATCATTTATATCTACTTGATTTAATTTTCTAAAATATGAAATATAACTATTTCCTGAATGTGCATACAAAATAAAATTACCCTTTTCATTAGGATAATTACTATTTTTATCAACACTAATAGCATAATTAATTGATTTAAAGTTTTCTGTACTATCCACTACTCCCCTTTTTAAATTAATTTTAGGTATTTCTAAAACAGCTGTATAAGCAATGTTATTGCTGTTTTGAGTATTAGATGTTTCTTTTTCTTCATTAATTGTTTCTTCTGTTTCAACTTCATTAACTATTGAAGTATCATTAATATAATCTTCAACATTTTCATTATTCCTTTTATTTATAGCATTATTATATATAAAATAAAATCCTAAAATTGTAATACCAATTGTTATTAAACATATTCCTATTTTCTTCATATCTTTTTCTCCTTTGAATTTTCCCAAATTGTAATTTTAGTAGTACCTTTACTTAAATTTCTTGACACTCCAAAACTATAATTTGTTTTTGCATAATCTTCTATTTCTTTTATTTCCATTTTATTTATAACTTTATCGATTAATAAACTATAAGAATCAGTACCTTTATTTATTGAAACATCATATTTAACAAATAATTTATTTTTTAAATCATTCATAATATCATTATCAATAATTTCTTCATCAGCAGAAGTTGGTTCAATTTTTTTTGTAGCCCTATTAATTTCTTTTTGAATATCTTGTTTAAACTTATCTTGTATATTCTTTGTTGTTTGTTTTAAAACTCTTTCATTTTTTATTTCAGAACTTTTCTTTAATTCTTCAACTGTATAATAATTACTAGTTACTCTCTTTAATACCTTTGTTTCACGTTCTATACCTTCCAATTTTTTAAATTGTGGAAATAAATCACTATAAATATAAGTATCTCTAAATATTGGATTACTTATAGTTGGAAATATAATTGTTTTATACTTTAAAGCGATTATTTCAGTTGCAGTTAATAATTCTTTACCCATTAATGAAATAGTTTTATTTGCGCCAACCTTCATTGGATCTGTACTTTTACTCATTGAATTAGTTTCTACAGTAGCTCGTCCGAGTTTTTTTGCAATTATTTCAGCAGTCTCAACCGTATTAGTTTTTAGATACACTAACGCACAGTTATCTTGAATAATACTAGCTACATCTTTACCATAAACTTGTGAAAGCTGCCCATAGGACTGTATGAAAAATTGAAATCTCATCCGCCTACTTCTGGCCACTGAGACTAAGGTCTGGATAGAATTTAGTTGAGGACAATTCGCAAATTCATCTAAAATCCACTCCACCATTATTGGCAATTTTCCCTTATTTTCTGGTAAATTTGCAAATCTAGTTAAATCTTTTGTAAGCATACCAATAATAATTGTTACTAATTGGAAATATGCACGATCTTCATCAGGAACAATTATATATAATGCTGTCGGTTTGCTACCTAAATCAGTAAAATTAAATTCATTTGAACTAGTAACATTTTCTACATTTAAATCATCAAATATAGCCATTTTTTCTCCAAAAACAGCAGTTATTGATTTATAAGTGTTCTCAGCAGCTGAAAGTATAGAAGTTAAATAATCTTTAGATAAACTACCATATTTACGATTATTAACATTCCTTTGTAGAAATGTTTGATTTTCTTTTATAAGAGATGAATTTTGAAACTTTTTAACACTAGATATATTAATTTTGTTTTCTGAAATTAATCCTTTTTGATAATCTTCTAAAAATATACCACATATTCCTATGAATAATTGCTTTGCACTATTAATCCAAAATTTATCGTTGGTATCGTTATCTACAAATATTAAATCTGCCAAAGATATAACTAATCTATTAGATTCAGCCTGATGTTTTGAACTTAAATTTTGATATTCTCTTATCATCAATATTATCTCTTCATTTGATTTAGATAATAGATATTCTTTTAACGAAACATTATTTTCAATATTTTCTTTAAAAAAATCCTTTTCATATATTTTTTTATCACTTATAAATTCATTAATATCATCTTTATTATTATTTATAATATCTATCAAATAATCTTCTAAGTTATACTTTTCCTTTATCTTATTTAAATATTTTTTATCATTACAGTTGTCTAACTTAATCCTATTATTTTTTATAAAATGAGCAAAAAGAAAAAGCATTATCTCATTATAACGACAATACTCTTTCCACTCATTTATAATTGGTTGCATTATATTTATTTTATTAGATTTATTTGGACTTCTAAAATCTATTGTAATAACATCATAACCATTATCTTTAAATACCTTACTAGTTGCATTAAAAATTTCAGCTTTTGGATCTGTTACTACTACACTATGTTTTTCCTTTGCTGTTGCAAACATAAAACATTCAGGGATAACAACCGTTGCAGATTTGCCACTTCCAGTAGAACCTATAAGTAAATAGTGTGGACTTTTATCATCAAAATACACACTTTCAAATTTTCCATTTTTCTTTTCATACCATACAGGAAAACCTACACTATTAATATTATTTATATCTTCCTTAACAAAAGTTTTCTCTATCTCTTTCATATCAGCAAATTTACTAGAACCATGCTCATTTTTGTTTTCTAATTTTCTTTTATTCAATCTAGGTTCTAAAAATAAAATAAAGAATATAGCAAAAAGAACTAATACTAATATAAACATCTCAATAGAATTTATTGAATCAAACCTAATACTATCCATTTATATTACTAGCTCCATATTATCTTTGAATGTTTCAGTTGAATCATCTATACTTTTTTCTAAAACATATTCCCTAATTTGAATATTTAGATTTTTTCTATTTTGTTCTGAAATATTGCAATAATCATTAAAGGTTTTCTTAAAACTTTTACAATATCTTTCTGCTGGAACATTATAAGGTATATAATCAAAGCTTTTGCTATTTACTTTTGTAATAATTCCTAAATCACAATCTAGATAATATTTTCCTTCTTTTTTCTCTTCCAAAAAACCTTTGAATATCTCATAATATGGTTTTAATAATTCTATATTTCTTTCACCATTTTCATAGGGTAATTCCCACAAATCAGAGAAACTTATATTATTATCTCTGCAGTATTCATTAAATTTGTTTTCTGCATATTTCCAATTTTCACTAACACTTCCACTTAATTGATAACTTCCACCTATGATTCCATGAAACAAATATAATTCTCTATTCTTAGTTTCATCTTCACTATATGACTTATCAGGCATATATTCCCATCTCGAATAACTTTTAGGCCATACATTATTAGATGCACTGGTTATAAATATTTTATTATCTTTTTTTCTCTGACTAATACTCTTTACAATTTCATAGCTCATAATTACATCTCCATTTCTTTATCTGTACCTTTTTCTAGTAATTTAATAACATCAAACTCTGAAAAATGTACAATTGATGGATCATAATCTTTACTAGCTTTTAAAGCATCTTCATAAAGAGATTTATTTTCATATTTTTTATAATCATCTGGTGTAAATCCAGTTGTACCAATTTTTTTAAATTCTCCAATTAACTTTTCATCATTAATTTTACCTTTATAATTATAACCTGTTTCATAATCATAGAATCCATCAATAACTTCAATTTCTATTGGAGAACCGACTAATTTGTCATGTGATTCTACAGTAGTATGTTCAATTGTACCATCTGGATTTTCAATAGTTAAATTCATATCATCAATTTCACTAGCATAATTAAAATTTCTTATCACAGTAGTTCCACCAACATCATTAGTAATTGCACAAGATGATACTTCAACTTTATCACCTTTATTTAATTTTCTATCATCACCATCTAATGTTATATCTTCCTTTATCAAATCAGTTATTTCAAATTGTTTTTTTAAATATTCAAAAAGTTCATTTTCATTACATATATCTTCACTAAAATAACCAGTAATTAGTAAAAATCTTAATTCTCCATTTTTAGTTCCTTCTGATACTTCTCCAAATGTACCATCTGCGCCTGTTCTAATAGCACAAGAAGGTTGCCATTCATCTTTAGAATTTATTATTTTTTTAGCATAATCATTAATTCCAAGTGCTACACATGCTGTATCAACTCCAATTGTAAAATCTTTTAGTTCAATACTTTTTAGATAATTTAAAGTACCTTCATCATCCAATTCACAATCATCTTTATCTTTTTGTAAAAGCAAAAAGAATTCTGTACCTTTTACTTTATAATCACCTATATCAGTTTCAACTGTATATATGTCAATATTTACTAGCCAATCTTTTTCATTTAAATTATCTTTTTCATATCTACACCAGATACCTTTTTCATAACTTGGATCTGATAAAACAATATGATTTAATTTTTTAATTTTCCCCTTAAACTTCATTTCTAACTCCCCTTTTATTTATATTTCCATTTCACTACACTCTTCTATTCCTAGAAGCCATTTTTTAGCATCTATTTCATTATCAAATTCTTCTACCCAACAATCACCACTGCTGTTATCTAAAGCTATTATTTTATTATCAGTTTTACAATACAATAAATCATCTTTAATTGGTAATTCCTCATGTTTAGACCAACAATCTATATATTTATTTAATATTGGTTCTGGAACAACTCTGATCTTACTTTCGCCAACAAAAAGAGGAGATATTAATTCTCTTGTCTCCTCTAAATACCAAACCTTTTCTGAATCAACTTCAAAATCATATAAATTCTTATCACAATTATTGCAAGTATATGAATAATCTATTAAATCACTTACACTAAGTTGATTATGACAATCAGGGCAACTACAATCAGTTAATAGTTGTTCTTTTTTATCTTCGTTATCATAAGTAGTAGAATATGTACACTCATATAAATCTTTTAAAATGTCAGTAGCATTTTCTAGTTCTTTTACAGTTTCTTTATCCATTCTAACATCTGAATATTTTAAGATACTATTAATATATTCATAAGCAACTTTAGCTTCTCTTAAAGTTTCACGATTACTTATACTTTCATCAACTGTTTTTCTATCTATAACTAATATACTCATACCAAAACCCTCAGTTTTATTATATTTCAATGTTTTCTGATTCAAAATCTTTTCTATCATTTAAACCAGTTGTGTTTATAAAATCATCTTTAATATCATTTTCTTTAATATAATGATAATAATTTATAAGCATAACAAAATCCCCTTCGCTTATTAACTCTTTTTCTTCTAAATTACCTTTTTCATCTAAAGTTTCAACTCCTATACCACATCTTATTTTATCTGATTCTGTCTGACTAATTCTCATAATTCTACCATTATTTATTTCAATATCAATTTTATTTGGAGCATCCATTTCAAATTTATATTCACCAGTATATATTTTATATATGTCTGTGCAAGCTTTATGAAATGCAATTGCAATTTCTTTTAATTTTAAAGTATCTTTTGAATACTTTTTTGAATCTAAAGAAGAAACAGCATAACAGTCGCATACTTCTTCTTCTATTTTAATTTTAATATCATCATCATTTAAATCAAAACCATTTTTCAAATAATATTCTGCTAATTCTTCTTCCACAACAGAGGATAAACTATCTCCTATTGCATCTTCTGCTCTCAAATAAGAAATTAGTTTATCCCTCTTTGATAGATCTTTTTTTATGCCTTCTTTAATATCTCCTTTAAGCTGTCGCCATGGCATACAATTTCTTTCATAATATTCTTGCATTGAATTCCTAATATCCATCTCCATTTTCTTTAATTTAGATAATTCTTGTTTTTTTGGTTCTTCTTTTAATTCATGTTCTTTTAGATATGATTCATATTGTAAAATCGCATTATAATATTCATCTACAATATCATCTAATGTTTTCATATTTCTAATTCCCCCTTTAATTCTTTTGATTTAAATAATTCAATCATTGAATCTACATTATCAATAACTCCTTCTAAATCATCCCATGCAGTAATTTTAAACTCCTCATTATTAACAACCAATTTATATTTTCCATCAGACCAATCATCAGTATATATATTATCAACATCTATTCCAAATTTTTCTAATAGTTCTTTATAGTAATTTGAAAAACTGAAATTTGTATTACCTTCTGCATCAGATCCAAAATCTTCAAAAGGATTTCTACCAGTAAAATAAATTCCATATTCATCTGATACTTCTAATATAGGTTGTATTTTTTCTTCATAATATTTAATAGTATCCTCAATAGATAATCTCTCTTTAAGTTGAACACTTAAAAACTTGCTTTCATTGTCATTATTTTTTATTTTTATTTCTCTACAATCTATACTTACATTATCCTTCCCTAAATTACTAAAATTCAAATCAACTAAAATAGAAGCATAACGCTCATGTTCTGCTCCTTCACTCATATAATAACATTCACTATAAAATCTTTTTGCATCTTCTTTTGAATTAAACACATCTAAAGTATCATAACAGACAGTATATATTTTATCATTATATTTCATACTCTTCTCCATAATAATAATTAAATAAATCCCATAATTTATCTGCTATCTCCTCTTCCGATAAGTCTTTATTAAACCAATCAATCTCTTCTATATCTGATTTCCATTCATTTTCACTAACTCTATTTCCATATTCAAGAGTTGCTTCCCCATCAACATAATGTAACTCAACACAATTTATACCATTTATCACTCTAGCAACAGTATATGATTGATCATCTTCCATTGATTTAATATCATCAACTAACATATCAAAATATGGCTCTTCTTTCCAATCTTTTAATTCTTTGTTTTTAGATATATCATATTCTTCAACAATACAACCTGTACCTGCAATGTATTTATTTTTAAAATTAATGTCATAATTTAAATCTTCAAAATGTTTTTTTGCCTCAGTGGTATTTTTAAAAAATTTATAGAATGAATTATCTTTATGAACTGAAACATCGTTTCCATTTTTCCAATACATCATTTCAATAAAATGACTACTATTACTTGAATCATCTAAGGACATAATACTCATTGTTTCTCTTATTTTATTTTTGTCCTCTCCTATATAAATATCAAAATCTTCTGTTATACATGCTTCTATTAATTTTCCCATAGTAGAAACGTTATCTGAAACTAAAGTATATCCACTTCTTCCCCAATCCCAAGAAAATGGTTTATCATTGGTTCTAAATATAGTACATGTATGATCTTTCCCTTTTGTTAATCTTATTAATTCTTCATTACCATCAAAACAACCAAGTTTAATTAAATCTAATGTCTTATTATCTTTTACCTTTAAAATAACACACTCTTCATTATTTTCAATTATATCAACCAAATAACATAATTTATTTTTCATCTTTCTCCCCCTTTAATATTATTTTTTCAATTCGATATAAAACACATTCTTCTTCAGGACAATTTTCATGAGAAGAACATGTTTCACAAAAATTTGAAATTTCAAGTAAGATTTTATTACTCATTATAATTCCATCTCACTTTCTTTATTTTTTTCTAAATTTCTATCATCATTAAATCTAGTTTCTAAATCACCATATCCAACAATTTTATAACCATCATCACCTATACCAATTACTTCTTCTAAACCATATTTTTTTATCTCTTCTTCCAATGTTTTTACATCATTATCAGAATAATCATCAATATAATAATTATCCCAATCTTCATCTGATATATGACACATAGCAGCATCAGAAGAACATACATCATCATAAATGCTTTGTAATAGTTTTGAACACTCCGATATTTTTGGTAATTCTAAATAAGAATCAAAAGCATAAGATATTAGATTTTTAAAAGCCCTATTAACAAAATCTTCACTTAATTCAGAATCTTTATTTCCAATTGAATATCTAATATCAGATTCATCATAGCTAGCAATTATATTAGCAACCTCTTTTCCATCCTGATATAAAATAGCATTGCAACGTATATCATCATAATCAGTATTCCAAGTACCTAATATTTTAATATCTCTATGTAAATAATTTTTATTGTACCATTCTTCATACTTTACCCATTCATCTTGCTTATGTAAAACATCATCTAATAAAATTACTCCATATTTTTCTTTTAATTCATTTGCTGTCTCATTCCACTTATCAGGTGGTAATTTCCATATTTTATTCATTTCTTTAAAATATTTATCAATATTACCTTGTGAACAATTTGTTTCTAAATAATTTTCTATCATATCATATTTTTCATGACCAATTTTCTCTCTAATTTCTTCAAAATCTTGAAATATACTCATACTACCCCCTTATAAACTCATTTCTTCTTTTTCCTTTTCTCGTGGTAAAATTCTTTCAATCATTTCCTCTTCCATATATTCAAATGGCTTGAATTCACTTGGATCAATTCCATCTCCATAATAATAACTTAATGGAAATAAATCATATTGAGAATTTCTAGTTACTTGATACTCATTTGTTTGTAAATCATAAGACATATATTCTTTACCATCTGGAGATTGCAAATAACCAGAACCATCATCATATTTATACCAATTCCAACCATCACCCAGTTTTTTTGCTGGTACAATAGTAATGTCATCTTCCTCATAATCAGCAAATTCTTCATATTCTTCATCTGACTCTTCTTCAAGTTTCAATTTTTCTTTTTCTAAATTAACTTGATCAAATAAGTCATTATTAATCTTGTCCCAATCTATTAAAGAATTTATATCAGATATAAAATTAAGCACTTCATCCTGTTTATCAAAGTTTAACTTTTTAAATTTTTTTACTAACTTTTTATCCTCAACTATCCCACCATCACAAGATACATATTCATCTAAATCAGGTGAAAATAATTCACAACTAATTC
Source organism: uncultured Bacilli bacterium (assembly GCA_910578855.1). Classification (GTDB taxonomy): domain Bacteria; phylum Bacillota_I; class Bacilli_A; order RF39; family UBA660; genus MGBC107952. The sequence continues at coordinate 47,245 of CAJTRV010000001.1, read as the reverse complement.
CTATATGATGATTATCTATTACCTGAATTCCTTGTAAATGTGGTTCAGTCATATCTATATTTCTATAATCCCAATCACCACATATAACCTCAAATACTTTTAATTTTTTTTCTAAACTTAACAAATTTATTTTCCCCCTTTTCAATCAAAATAAAAAGATCATCAATTTTGATAATCTTTAATAAAAAATTAAGTTATTTATTAACAACTTCTTTTAAAGCAGTACCAGCTTTGAAACTAACACCTTTACTAGCAGCAATCTTCATTGGTTCTCCAGTTGCTGGATTACGACCTTCTCTTGCAGCTCTTTCAGAAATTTTGAAAACTCCAAATCCAGCTACTGAAACTTTTTCTCCTTTTGCTAATTCATCTTTGAATAAATCAAAAGTAGCATTAAATACTTTTTCAGCATCTGCTTTTGTTACATCAGCATTTTTTGCAATTGTTTCAATCATTTCAGACTTCTTCATTGATTACACCTCCTGTCCTAAGCTTTAAGCTTTCAATAATATTTTACCATATAAAAATATATTAAACTATAATTTCATTTTTAAATTTTACAATTTGATAGATATTCACTAAAAAGTCTTTTTCAAAATATATGAACTATATAATTCATTATCAATTTGATCATATATTGATAATAACTCATTTTCTTTTATGAATTCAATATACTTTTCTTCTCCTAGCTTGTCCAATAAAATAGACAACTCTTTTTCAATGTTATTAATAATTTCATTTTTCATTATATTTTTCCCCCTTAAATAAAATTATAATGGCTATATTAACATAAAAATTATAGGAAAAATGTCAAAATATGTCGTAAATTATACGTTTTCAATTTTTTATAGGATAAATAGTTAAAAATATATATTATTAGTATATTCATTATCTGATAACATCTCATAAAATTGTTTAGCAGCATTATCAGAATCTTTTGATAATCTTCTTAAAGCATTAGACATTTTATCGTGATTCTTATAACCACCATATATAAAATAATTTTCTAATACTTTTAATCTAAATTTCTTTCTATTATTTAGATAAATTTTATTATTCTTATCTTTATAAATAATAATAGCAATTTCTCCAATAATATCTTCAAAAGATATTTTACTGGATTTCTTATTAGTATTCCCTTTATTATAATCATAATTATATAAAGCATGATTTACTATTGCATTTAAAATATAATTATCAGATTTTTCTAATTTATCTCTTATCATTTTATTATCAAAAGCACTTTCAAAACCAGCATTTGAAATATTATTTCTTTTATCTATATCTAAAAATATATCATTTAATTTTTCTATAGCTTCATCAACTTCATTTTTAGATAATCTTAATTCATTTTTAGAATCAAATAATTTATCTTTTATTTTATTAGTTAAAATTCTTATTTCTTTACCTCTTTCATTTCTTGGTAAAGAACCATATTTAATATATTTCTTATCAGTATCTCTTACTTGTGTTAATAAATATCCTAATCTAATAATATCCTCTTCTAAATATAAATCTGAAATATTTTTTAAAGTAAAATTTCTATCTTTAGGATTAAAATAACTTTGTAAATGTTCTAAATCTTCATTTATTTTTATTAAGGCAGGCCTATATAATTTACTTCTTTCTATTGACAATGAAACTTGTCTTTTTATAAAATTATTTTCATTCTCATCTAACTTTAATTTATATCTATGACCTAACTTATTATTTTTTAATTTAAAACATTTATTCTTTTCAAGCCAAGCTATATGAAAGTGATAATTATTCTCTCTATCACAATGAAGTGATACAATCCATTCTAAATTTTTTTCTGGATCTTGATAACCACAATATTTTAAAAATTTAGGCATTATTTTTGTAGCAACTTCTTTTTGTAAATCTGAAATATCAATATTCTCATCTACATAATCTTGATATAAAGATAATACTGCAAGATTAACATTACTATTTTCTAAATATTCAGACCAATTATCTTTCATATCATCAACCATATCATCTTTAATAAATGTACCATCTTTTAACATAGCCATTTCTTCTCTACGCATTTTATTTCTTTTCATGACATCTTCATCTTTCTTGCCGCCCATATAATAATCAAACATTGATGACTTAGCTTTAGATTCATCTCTACTATAATCATAAAATCCTAAAATATATTTTTTTAATTCTTTTCTGTAATGTTCTATATCTTTACATTGAATATAATACCATTCACCTTTTTTATTTTTTTTATAAATTCTTAAATTATTAGATGGATTATTTACTGCATAATATGGATGATCTATAAACACAACTTTAGAATCCATTATTCTTTAAATGATATGAGTTTATCTATCTTATTTAAAATTTCAATTTGTCTATCTTTTATTTCTAAATCTTCATCTAATTTTATTAAACCTAATTCTAAAAGTTCAACTAAAAAATCATTTATAAAACTATAATTAGTATTTTTAAATTTTATAGAAATTATTTCATCAAGTTCAACAGGTAAACTTATACTTCTCCTTTTAAAATTTTTTATTCTTTCACTCATAAACTAATCCATAATTTTATTCAAATAAAAATTATTATTTTCATAAAATCTTTTTAAACCTGCTTCTGTTTTTACATCTTGATCAACTGGAAATTCCATATTAGCATAAAATTGTTCTAATAATTTTTTTTGAATATTCTCTCTATAAATTATTCTATTTAATTTATTATTTATATCCAATAATAAATCTTCTCTTGATTGTAAATTAACAGCAATATCAATACATTTTCTTACTGCTTCTGCTTTACTTTTGCATTTATTTTTTTTCATAAAATCATTTAATAATAAAGCTTCTTTTTCATATAGTAATACACTAAATTCCATTATAATAAAAATCCCCCTTTCACAAAAATAGTTAAAATATTAAAGACAACAGGATATGGGAATGCACCACGAAATTTCAAAATCCTTTAAAATAAAGGATTTTTCAACTTCTTTGTTGCACCAACAACCGTTTTCGCACTTGCGAAAACAACTATTTTACACCTTTTTATAGTTGATTATTTTATAAAATGTCCTTTAAACCCTTGTTTTATAAGAATTTTTAGTCAACTATTTTTCAACTATTTAGTTATTTTCTTCTTTTTTTCTATATTCAAGTTCAGTAGCAATTTCTTGATTATTTTCACTAAATTTTTCATCAATTTCTACTAATTCTTTTTGATATTCTTCATTTAATCTTTTAACTTCTGCAATAACTAATTTTAATTTTTTTTCACGATTTAATCCACTTATAATTTTCTTTTCATCATAATTTCTTATAGCTTGTTCACTATCATAATCATAAAAAATATAATTAAATTTTCCTATCTTATTATCATAAACAAGTGATACATTTTTTGCAGATGTTTTAAATTCTAAATTAGTAAATTTTATCTTATCAATATTCTCATTTTTAAAATAATAAACATCAAATTCTACTCCATAATGCTGTTTTACCAACTCTAATTTTTGTTTATATTTTAATTTTGCTTTATCCTTTTCTACTATTTTTTCTTTGATAATTTCGTTTGAAATTTTAATATCTTTATTCATGTTCTTCCTCATATTTTGGCAATTCTATACAAATATATTTCTCAAAATAGTCATTAAACATATCAAGAAAATGTTGTTTATTTCTATAACCTCCTGACATAGCTCCACCTGAATGATTATAGTCATAGTCAACAACTTTGAAAAATTGTTTTTCTAAATCAAACTCTATTGTTACTTCTACTTTTTTTATTTTTTTCCTATTACTCATATTTCATATCCCTCACTTTCAATTCTTTTATCAATTATTTTCTTAAAATTATCATTAAAATAGTTATAATTTTTAATTAAAGATTCTTTGTTATTTATCAATGCTTCATTCAAATCTTTAACATCTAAACTAGAGATTAATGAAGTAGAAAAGGAATTAACATTTAATTTTGCTAATTCCTCTTTTACAATATCTTGATACATTTTACCAGATTTATCATTATCAAATGCTAAAACTAGAGTACCTTTATAACCTTTACTTTCTAAAACTTTTAATAATCTTTTATAGTTAGGTAATCCATTTAATGCAATAGTTTTTACATCAGGATCTATAGTTTCTAATGATAAAGAATCTATAATACTTTCTGTTACATATATTAATGATTTATCATCAGAATCATCTAATAATTTTTCATTCCACAAATAACTTGTACCTTTAGATTTTATTTTACTATCTCCAGTAACACTTCTTGCAAAATAACAATTTTTATTAATTGGAAAGACTACCATTTCTCTTTTATCATCAAATCCTACATTATATTTTTTTAATAAATCTGGATTTATTTTTCTATCATTTAAATAGTTAGTTTCATTAATTTTGCTGACACATTTTCTAAAATAATTAGTAAAATCTATTACTGTATTTTCTGATTCTACTACATCAAACTTTTTAAAAACTATATTAGAAATATTTGGATATAATTTATCAACTATCTCCAATTTTTCTTTAAATGATTCTACACCATAATCTAATCCTACCATATCAAAAATATCATAAGTTGTACCACAAGCAAAGCATTTGCAAATATTATATTTAGGTGAATAACTCATACTTGGGTGATTATCTTCATGGTTTGGATTTAAACAAGTAAATGGTCTATTAATATTTAATCCATGTTTTTTTATTAAATAATCAGCTAACATTGGCTTAAAATTATCAATACTAGTTCTGTCTATGAAAGACATGTTTCTTCCTCTTTTACTTTAAAATTTTCATCCTCATATATAGTATTTTTTCCATAAGTTATTTTAACAATTTCCTCATAATATAAATCTGCATTTCTACCAAATGTTTCTTCAAAAAGATTTCTTTCTTGAGCTTTTTCAAAATTCCATGTTGATAGATATGATGAATTGTAATCTCTTTTAAGTGCATCAGCATTATATTTAAATGTTTGCTCAATACCATTCTTATTAATTGTTAAATTAACAGTAACGCAATTGTGATCTTTGATGGCATCTATAATTTTTTTAATTTTGTGATATGGATGTTCTTCATTATCCTCTATACCTTTTAAAACTTCTTTTTTCTTTTCGGCAATAGCTAGACTTCTTAAAATACTTGTTGTATTTTCAAGAATGAACCATCTTGCTTCTTCCTCTATAAATGTTTCTTTATCAGTTAAGTAATCAAGTAAATCTTGTGGTTTTTCTGTTGTAAACTCTTTATGAGAATCTTCTAATGTTTCAGATGTTGCACCATTAATAAATTCTGTTAAAACATCTCTATCTTCTATTTCTTCACCAATTTCAACTTCACTAATATCAAATATTTTCGTTTTTATTTCTTTAATTAATTCTGTTATTCTATCATTCATATCTTTATTAATTAGATTATATAAATTACCTGCACTTACATATTTTTCATCACTATAATCCCAACTTAAAATATGATACCTTAATGAATATTCTACATCATATAATTTATCATTTTCTTTATTATATATACCACTATATTTAAATGGAGTATGTAAATCAAATACATTACCATTATAACTATCTAAAGCATATATAATATCCAATTTATCATTATATCTAATTTTATTCACAATTACCTTAGATTTATCTCCATAATTAAATGTTTTAATAATACTTCCACTTCTTAAAAATTCTAAAAACTCTTGTTTCAAATTAATACCCCCTTAATTTTTATCCTTTTAATTTTTAATATTAAACTTATTAACCACATCTTTCATAATTAAAATTCTAATATCTAAAATATGTTTATCTATTTCACTTTTTAAATTAGATTTTTTCTTTTCTAATTTTAAAATTTCTTTATTGATAGATGTAATCGAATCCTCTATTTTTTTATTTTTCTCTTCATAGACTTCAATTTTACTTTGAAGTTCTTGCATATTATTTATTACTTTATCAAAATTCATAATCATCCTCTTCTTTCATATTTTCTAATTCTTTTGGTTTTGTATGTAAATTATAATCATATAATAATTCTTCATTAATTAGACGAAAAATAGAATCAGCAAATGTATAAGATAATTTCTCTAATAAATTTTTATCATAATTATAAAACACTTTATCATCACCTATATTTTCATCCACCCAATCAAGTTCTTCTGCAACTAACAAATATTTTGCAATATCCCTAGTAGTTAATTCACCTATTTTTTTATCTTTTAATTCATTATATATATCTTCAAATTCATAAAAACTAGAATTTGTTTGCATTATATTTCCATCTCACTTTCATCTAAATTGATTCCTAATTCTTCAACGTAGTCATCAAGATATTGATCTGCATCTAATAATGAGGAGGGATGTTGCCAATCAACGCAATAAAAAACATCATCAATCATTGATCTAATATTCTTTTCTTCTAGCTTATTCATAACATCATTACCAAAATATGATTTAATATCTTCTCTAATAGATTGAACTGTATAGTAATCACTACCTTCTTCTAATCCATCAGATAAATTTATATATTCTTTTCCTTCAAAGGAACTTTCTGGAATATAACAAATTTTATCTTTTATAGGTAATTTATCTAATTCTTCTTTAGGTAGATCTTTTGTTTTTAAGTAAACAAGTTCATTTTTATAAATATGTCCTTGTCTAAAGTATTCAGAATATATTTTATTATCTTCAAGTTTACCAACTATTTCTAATAATAAAATAGCGTTCTTCAATGGAGTATGTTTAATTGTACCTTCTTGTTTTTCAGAAACAATAAAATCTTCACCATCAATAGTTTTAATATCATATAACTCTTTCGTGCCCTCTCTTCCAATAGAACAAATCGCCTTATCACCATTTTTATCATCATTAATAATCCCATAAATATTTAGAATTCTATAATCATCACGCATATAAACATTTTTTGGTAATTCTACAAAATGATTAATATAAGCTAATATATGAAATTCAGGATTACTAACTCCAATCAAATCTCTATAATTCATACTTCTATTTCCTCCTCTATGTTTTTTTCTTTACTAGATATTTTTTCTTGCAACTCTTTATTTGTTGCATAAGAAACAGTATAAAAAGTATCATATCTATTCATAGTTAAACTATCTTGATGATGAACAATTGCATTTGCTCCCATCAAAGAAAGTTGAATATATGTCATACAACAACAAGTTAAATCTATATCATCACCTACTAAAAGAATTTTATTATTATCAATACCATTATTTAATAATTCACTATATGCAGCATATAAATTTCTTCCACTTCCACAAGCCGGATCTGAAACATTTATATAACCTTTATCTTTAATAGTATTTTCACTTTCTTTTTTATCAATTGTAACTTTTGCCATTACTTTACAGAGATCTAATGGAGTAAAGAATTGAGCTGCACCTTTCTTAGTTAGATTTAATTTTTCATAAATATCACCTAGTATATCAATAGGTTCTTCTGACTTTTCATATTCATTAACTAATGCAACAAGTATTTTAGGAAAAAGTTCTTTTTCTTCATCAGAATATTTATTTATTATTCTCAAATATTCTTTTTCCCTATCTTCCCTAAAATCAACACTATTAGCAAATGAATAAGCACAACAAGTTACTACATCTCTAAATGATTCATGAACTCCATACCTATTTCCTATTTTTTTTATAGAATCAGAAATAAATTTTTTATCGTAATTCATTTAACTCTTCCCTTTTTTCTTCTTCTCTTGAACATCTACTAGATATTACTAGACAACAATACAAAAATGTCATAAGAATACTTCCAATAATCCCTAATATAATCCATATCATAATCATTCCTCCTAAATTTCCATAGTTTCTAAATCTTTTACTGTTCCATAAAGATTTTTATTAATCCAATTAATAGTTTTTTTATTTAATTTATTCTCACTTAAAATATGAATTTTATTTTTTTCAACAGTATGTAAGCCAGTTTTTAAAAAAGATTCATCTGGTTCTTCCCAATAAGAAGAATAATCCTCTATTAAATCACCATAATTAAAACTAATAAAACCTCTTTTAGAGGCATCTTCAATCGAATTAAAATTATAGTTTTTTAATAAATATTTATATATATCATTCCATTCATCTTCTGATAAAGTTATATCAACGCTTTTAATATAGCCATAAGTATCAATTACACCTTTTTTTACGTAATCTTCTACATATCTAAGTACATCATCTTTATTAAAGTCAATTCCATATTCTTCACAATTAAGTCCATTACATAAATCAGATTTGCAGCAATTACCATTACAATTCCAAACATCTTTTAAATATTCTAAATTATTTCTATCAAATGTTGTTCCAACATTATAAAAATAACAAGTTTTTGTTATCATAAATCACTCCTAATATTCATAATCTAAATTATTATTTTTTAATTTTTCATATATGTTTTCATACAAATTATTAACTGTCTCCTCAAAGCCAAACCAAGCAAGTAGGTTTTTATTTGAATAATCTATTACAAGTGGATCTTCCTTATCAAATTTATCTCCAAATAATTCTTCCATAGAACAACCAGTTCCTTCTATTACATTGGATAACATTTCATTAATTTCTTCTTTATATTCATCAAAAAATTTAATAGTATCATCATAATAAATTAATTCTCCAATCATTCCAGATACGCAACCATATTGTTGTAAATCTTCCATACTCCTTAATAAATCATCAGTAGATTCATAATCAACACTTTCATCTATATAATAATCAAGTACATGATTAGTAAGTCTATTACTCCCCTTTAAGTTTTCTAAAAAATCTTTAATCATATTTATCCTTCTTTTCTTTATCTATATCTTTTAAGTAAAAATAAACAGATGTATCTAATGCTTCACAAATATTTAGCATTTCATAAAAATCAGGATTTAATATTTTACCATTTTCTATATCTGTAATTGTTTCTCTATCAACATGTGATAATCTTTGAAGTCGTCCTCTTGACATACCCCAAGATAATCTTTCGCCTTTAATCATTTTCCCAAAATTTTTTATCCATTCCATTTTCATACCCCCTTTTGATAAAGTAAAAAGGAAACTAAAAATCTAGTTTCCCTCATACTCTGAAAAATCTATATAAGACATTACATCCAACAAATTACCTTCTGGATCTTTTAAACCCATGTGAAGATGTGGCCCAGTTGATGTACCAGTTGTGGATGTCCTACCAAGTAATTCACCTTTTCTAACAAGTGTTCCTTTTCTTATTGTAAATGGTTGACTTTTATATTGGAGATGCCAATACATAGCTGTAAAACCATTACTACAAGTAACCATCATATAATTACCTGTTGAATTTCCAGATTTTTTAAATGGTAAATCATTTGCCTGTGTATTAGTTATATTAGATACTGTTCCATCACAAATACTATAAAAATTTGTTCCTATTGGTACTGCTAAATCCCAACCAGAATGAAAATTTGTACTAGCTTGTTGTTCTGCTGATATATTTCCTAAATCTACACTTCTATGTTCAAATGCAATAGATGTAACAGTAAAATTTGTTCTTAATGGAAATGTATAAGGTAATGGATAATAAACCTCATTATACTCATCACTTTGTGTTATATCCACTCCATCAACTGTACACAAATCAATTACATCTATTGCAACTCCATCTGCATTTAAACCATTTTCAACTGTGAAAGCAGGAATAGATGTATCAGCATTTAATTTTTTACACATTGTTTTAATTGGTATCATTTGTTTTTCTTGTTCATTTAAATTATCCAAATATGCTTTTTCCCAAACATCATAGCTTAATGTAGATGTATCTAAGACATTATTTGTTTTTTGAAGATAAAATACCATTCTTTCTAATGATACATATCCTTTTGAAGCCAAATATTTATTTAATATGGATCTATATCTTTCAGCATATAACTGACTATTAATTACAACAGAATTAGCTCTCATTTGATTTACTTGTTCATTTACATAAGCTTCTCCGACTTTATATCCACAAACAGCCATAACTACAATCAAAATAAGAGCGATTAAAAATCCTGCACAAATTGTTATTAGAAAAACCTTTACTTTTAAAAGCTTACCCATTATGCTCCACTAGGAAATTCATCAGATTCACCCATATAGTAAAGTTGAAGTGGTGTTGCAAAAACATTAATTCTAAGTCTATTCTTATTAGTTATATTAACTAGAAATTGACCTTGACCACATTTACTTAAAAAGCTCTTTTGAGTTTCAGTAAGTGGTGTATTAGCATATATCTTTTCAATAGCTTGTAGATCATTATCCTTTAACATACCTGTTATTTGATACTGACAATTTCCAAATAAACTTGAAGCATGTCTTAAAACTCCTGCTGAACTGGTTAGATCAGAAGGTTGTTGTGTCGCAACGACTATACCACTGTTATACTTTCTTAGACGCCTTGCCATTTGACCAAAATATTTTAATAATGTTGGATTATCTTCATCTATAAAATAATGAAATTCATCTACAACTATAAGCATATTTTGCTTTTTATTTTTCTTATCATTCTTCTTTTTATTATCAACAATTTCATTACTTAAATATGTAAGTAAATTAATCATTTGAGTATTTATTAATCTACGAGAAGAATTAAATAATAATTCTTGTAAATTAAAAACGACTAGATTATTACTTAAATCAATAGTCGTTATACCATTATATAAATTACCATCTTGGCCTGTAACCATTCTTTTTAATAGAACTTCAATATTAACTAAAATTCTTTCTAACTCTTTTGTTTTAGTATTTCTTTGTTGTTCTAAGAGAAAAGCATATAAATCTGAAAATATTGGATAGTCTTTAGCTGTCATATTTTCAAATTCTTCTAATGTAGTTTTTTTAGTTATTCCTCTTGAATTATAAAATTTTTCTACTATATCAAGAAGAACAACAAGTTCTTTCTCTGATATATCTTCAAATGCTGTAATAAAGAAATTTTCTAAGAATCCCAAATGTTTACCTAATATAGATGTTTCACCATCATCATCAGTAGAAACATATCTAATCTGTAATGGATTAATTAAACTCTTACTAGATAAATCTATATATTCTCCTCCACATCTATTAGTTAATTTTTCAAGCTCATTTTCTATATCAAATAAAAATAATTTTGTACCTCTAGCAAATTCATTAGTAATAAGCAATTTTAAAAGAAAACTTTTACCACTTCCAGTTGTACCAATTACACTCATATTATGCCCAGTTCTATTTTTAGTTAAAGTAAACTGATCAAAGAAAGTTGGAAGTCCATAATTACAATCTTCACCAATAAGCCAACCTGTAGAATCATTATGATAATTTTCAGTAAAGAAAAATGCTGATGCTAAAGTGGATGTTGGTAAATACATTGCATAATCAGATAATCCCTTATCAGTAAGTTCAAAACCTTGCCATGCAGACATTTGTCTTAAATTAGGAACATCAACTTTAATTTGATATAATTCAGCATTAGTTTTAATCTCTTTTAATATTTCTTCTCTTTGCTTTTTAGTACCACTTATAGCTAAAATAATTGATACTTCTTTGACCTTTTCATCATTTGCAGAGATTTGTTCAATTAAAAGTTTATAGTTATTCATAAGTGATTGCATCTCTGTTACATCACTTAAATTTTTAGATGAATTATAATCAGCTAATACTGCTTTAAAACTACTATTTAATACATTTAATAGTTTGGATTGTTCAATTGTATCTTTAATAGTTACACTAGCTTTTACATTTGGTAAATTAATTATTCTATCTAAAAAGCCATGCTCAATAAAAAGTGGATAATTTTTAATACTAACCATTTGTATTTCTTCATTATCTACTTTTAAATATGATGGTAATTCTGATATTCTAAGTGGTGATAATAAATCCATAAAATCATAATACATAATTTGATCTAAATTAGTATTAGAATAATATAAATTTGTAAATACTTTAATAAGCCATTTTTTATTATCAACAAGTTCTATATCTAACTTAGGAACTATTGCATCACAAGTTCTTTCAAAATCCTCTTTAGCTTTATCTAATGCCTCTTTATTTTTGCAAATAAGTGCAAAATAATAAGAAGAAGCAGAAGTCATATTCTCTGCCTCTATCATTTCAATAAAGTTATGATTATTAATAAGTAAATTAGCTCTTGTCTTATTATCTGAATTTTCTTCAATTAATTTTTCATAATTTTCTTTATTTATATTTAAATTTATTTTTTCATCAAACTTATATGCTTTAATTACAAAAGGTAATCTATAAAGTTTTGATAATGTATGAAAAAATAATTTTTGCTCATTATCATTTGTAAGAGATAAGTCAATAGGACTTACCTTGTAAAAGATAGCAACTTGATCTGATTTTAATTTTATTAGACCATTATCAGTTATTTCCTTTACATTACAAAACATTTGAGCATTTTGTATTTTTTTCTTTAACATATTTTTACTAAGATAAGTATCTTTCTTTTTAGTCTTAGCTTTTAATACATTTTTTTCTTCTCTTTTCTTTTTCTTTTCTTCTTTTAATTTTTTTCTTTCATCCTTACTTTTTATAATCAAATATATACCCCCTTTTATTTATATTATCATTTAAAATAGTAATAATTTTTATTCTTAAATAAATACTTTGCAAATAAAATAAACAACTTATACATTCTATTGCATTTACTAAAATCCATAGGAACTAATGATAAAATACCAAGAGAGATAATCACTATTGATAAAGTATAAATTTTAAGTAGAAATAATATAGTGAAAATTAAAATAAAAATCCCACCTATAATTAAATCTTCAAACTCTAAATTAAATAAACCTAAATTTCTTTTTATACTTTTTAATGTTATATACATCTTATCCATCCTCTCCTTTATAATCTATCTGATTCACTTTCATAATCGCTTATTCTTGGCCTTGAATGGTATCTACTACTATGTGGATTACCTATATTTCTAATGCCATTAAATGCACCACCAAAACCACTTTTAATATTATCAATACCTTCTCTAGCTAGTGAAACTCCACCGCGAACATAATCTACATTATATTTATCATTTGTGAAATCCCATTTACTTGCAGCATCTTTAACATTACCTTCTCCACGTGATTCAAGCATTCGTCCATAAGCACGAGCAAATGGATTACTGCTTTGTTGTAAATCAGATCCCTTCATCATTTGTCCTATGCCTTTACCAACTTTGTCATTCATTCGTTTTGATATACCAGCATTCATTTTTGGATGAACGCTTGCAATTCCATGATACATTCCTTTAGCAGTTTGAACTCCACCTTTAGCAAGTTGACCAATTCCTTTACCAGCCTTTACTCCACCTTTAGCAATTCCTACTGCTGCCCCAGCTGCACCAATTCCAACTCCAGTTGCTGCTGCAATTCCTCCACCTAATCCACGCATAGCCATCATCATATCACGACCACTATTTGCAGATACATTTTCACCAATAAATCTATTTAAAGAAGTACAACCTGTCATAAGCATCATTGCACAACCTAAATATAGAACCGATTGAGCTACTATTTTTGTAAAGTAATTTAACTTATTAATATCAGCACTATTTTGAATAGCATTGAACATAATAGAAGTTAAACCTATTAATAACATTATTGCACCAGCTTGTAACACCAGAGAAGCAAGTTGTTGATATAACGCGGATCTTTGTTCTTTTCTTCCAACACTAGTTGCAATAACTAGTGGAGATATAACCATTAAAAAAGCAAGTTCTAATTGCCTTCTACCAAGCATCAGGACAGAAAAGCCAACAGCAAATAAAAAAATTGCACCAATTACGATTCCAAATAAGAAATTATAATTAAAAGCATAATCTTCACTATCATTCCAAATACCCGGTTTATAAATGTTACACCTAAAAGAGAAAGCCCCACTATCCGAGACATCACTTGCAGTTATCGTATTATTTCTTATTAATTTTTCAAAGTCTTTCATTGTAGTTGCTGATGAAGTATTTGAATATCCACTTAATTTATCTTTTAAATCTTTAACGTTCTTAGAGTCAACTTTATCTCCACCATCAACTTTGTAACATGACTCATTAATAGACAAATAAGCTGTTTTCATCTTATCTCCTATTGTAGAATTATTTGCATTAAAATTATTATAGATAGCATTTGATAAATTTATTCCTAAATTAATAGTCGTATTAAATATTAAATATACTGAAAATATTAAGAAACCACATTTGACTATTTCTTTTACTAAATCAAATAATGGTTGTTCATTACTATCTGCATCTAATATTCTAAATGTTAATTTCCAAACTGAAAATAAAAATAAAAGTGCAAATGCCAGTATAAAAAAAGCATTAAATATTTTAGTAAATGGAGAATTATCAACATTTTTAAGCATTTCTATAAAATTTAAACTATTTATACTATGTGCAACATCATATAAAACATCTATTGTTTTAAAGATGATATTGACAATTCCCATTCCTAAACCCCTTAATATATCAAGTACACTATATTTAATATCACTAGCAATACTTAATGTATAAAACATATTATCCCTACTTTAGTGTATCAATAACAAAATTGATTATACTAGGAACTAAAATAAGTAATGCTACACCACCTAGCGTATAAAGAATTGTTTTCTTTCTTCTTTGCTTAGTTTCATCATCACCAATAATAAATTGAATAACAAAAACAACAAGTGCTATGAAAGAAACAACAATACCAAAAACTTGAATTTTTGTAGCTAAGTTTTTAATTATTGTACCAAGCGAATCAATAGTTATATTTCCGCCTTCAATTTTATCAACTGCATATACTGATTGAATATTACCTATAATACTAAGAGCAAAAGTAAATATTCCAACCATAGTTAAATCTATTTTATCTTTTATTTTTTTTAATTTTTCTATCAAAATAAATTCCCCCTTTTTTCTTATCAAATATTATCTAGTTATTTCTTTATTTCCTAACTCTTTGCAATAATCTAAAATCAACTTTAAATTATCTTTTAATAATTGATTATCTTCTTCTTCGTATTTATCTTTTAAATCTTCAATTAAACCTTTATTGTTTTTATCAAATGTATAAACACCATCATAAAGATTACAACCGGTATTATGATCTACTATGAAATAGCAAATACCATCTTGTTCACCATCTTTAACTTCTCTATCTTCTTGATCTTGTTCTTTAGTAAGTCTATCTAAAGTTTCTAAAGAATATTTAGTAGATGGTATATTTACATCACTTGTTTTTAAAACAACAGCAACTATATCTAATTCCACATCTAATACCTCCCTATCAAATTTAAATTCAACTTTTTTAGCTTCATTTTCACTAAGATTTATATAATCATTTTTAGTCATATTAGGATTGATAGAAGAAAAAACAGATATTTTATCAACATCTGTTTTCATGTAAACTTCTAACTTTCCATTTTTGTTATTACCATAAAATTTAAATTCTAAATTATACATATTGTATAGGTTTAATAATTCAGCCAAACTATATGTTTTATTTGTATCAATCATAATTATTTTGCCATCTCTTCTTCATTAGTATTTACGACTTCAGAATCCATATTTTTAGCATTAGCAATATGTCTATAAACTTCAACAACTGGATTAAATGTATGAATTTTTTTACCATCACCTATTTCAATCTCTCTATCATTAAATGAACCTTCTAAACAAACAATTGCACCTTTTTTACTAAAATCAGTAATTCTTTCAGCATCTTTATTCCATAGAGAATAATTAAGGAAATCAGTAATTTTATTGCCTTCCTTATCTTTATAATCTCTATCAACAGCAAGAGTAACATTAGCTACTTTACTTCCATTTTCTAATTCTTTTAATTCTGGATCTCTAACTAATCTACCCATAACACAAAACTTATTAATACTATTCATTTTACATTCCCCCTTCTTTTATTTCATAGTAATAACTTAATCTATATAAAAACCAAAACCCCTTTATTCTTTTATATCTTATTTTTTATTTTTTCTTTTGCTTGAAACAATTATTAAACCAGTACCTAATAAAACAATAGCACCAGCAATAATATCAATATAAGTATTTGATGATGTATTTGGTACTTCAATTTCTTTTAATTCATTAACTAATGTTTTTTGGATATATTCTCCATCCTCTGTTACATCAAAATATACTTTTTCATCTGATAATTCAAATTCGTCTAATGTAGCAATTTCTTGAAAATAATATGAGCCATATTCAACAACAAATTCAATATCCCCATTTTCATCAGTTACACCAGAATAAATTAAGTTACCATCTAAATCATAAACACCTATTGTAACCCCTTTAATTGGTTTACCATCTTCATCTACTTTATGAATTCCAACAGTAGATGTAATTTTTTCATTAGTCATATTAGCTTTAACTATTTCACCGTTTTCTTTAATTTCAAATGAAACCTCTTCATCACTTAGTTTATAACCAGTTGCTGCCTCAGTTTCAATGATTACAAATTTGCCTACAAATAAATCAGTAATTTTTATCTTACCTTCCTTATCTGTAACACCGGTAAATACAAGTTCTCTTTCATCAGTATCTTCATTGATATGGAAAATTTCAACCTTAGTATCTGCTACTCCCTTACCAGTTGTAAGATCTGTTTTACTAAATTCTAATTCACCTTTTTTGTAATAATTTAAAGCACTATAACTTTCATAAACAATACTTGTTTTATTATCGATTTCTTCTAACGTAAAATAGTATTTTTCATCATTTAAAACCATTTTATCTAAAGTTTTTACCTCAACTAAATAATAAGAACCTAAATAAAGTTCTTTACTTATTGCATAACCTTCACTATTAGTAGTAATTGTATCAACTAATTCACCTTTACTATAATATAAATGATTACCATCAGCAGATAAAATATCTTCATTCGCATAAATTTCAAAAGTTACACCTTCTAATGATTTTACTTCATAAGTATATGTTCCATCTTTAATTACAGGAACTTCACCAGTTTTATTAATTTCTACTTGGCCTTTAATTACCTTATCTTTGAAATATACAGTTACAAAAGCACCATAAGTAGTGTAATTGTAATGAGTATCATTTCCTATGGTAAATGTCATTCCTTCACTATCTAATAAGTAATTATGTGGGCTTGAAATCTCAACTAACTTATAATTTCCTGCCTCTAATTTTAAATATGTAATGAATTTACCATTTTCATCAGTTTTAAAAGTATCATATACTTTTCCAGCAACATATTGTGATACATATTGTTTTGTATCCATATTATAAATTTTAAATGTAGTGTCAGCTATAGCAATTGTTTCTCCTGTTTCAGAATCAGTTTTAAACACTTGTAAATATGCTGATAATTTATTATTTAAAATGTTATAGTATTGTTCTTTTGAACTATCATAATCAACAGTAATGAAGAAATCATAGATTTTTTCAAATCCAGTATTTGTGTTTACTTGATGAAATTTCCATACTCCATAAGGAATTTCAATAGTTGCATAACCATTTTTATCTGTAGTTACTTCACCCCATTTATCTCCATTTGGATAGTAAATTTCAAAAGTAATACCTTTTTCTGCATTTAAAAATGTTGTATTACCATCTACATAATCGTATTGTTTTAAAATACTAATGTAGTTTTTTACAACATCTTCTTTTACATCTACTTCTATACTATCTTTATTTCTTATATCAAAATAATACTTTGTTGCATCTAGTAAATATCCATTACTTGAACTAATTTCTTGTAAATAATATTTTTTATATGTTAAAACTGCTGCACTTTGAAAATATCCATTTTCATCTGTTGTTACAGTTGTAACTAATTTGCCAGTTGATTCTTCATAAACGCCATAAGTTGCACCTTTTAATGTAGCTTGTCCTTGAGCTACACCAGTTTCTGTATCATACTTATGTCCTTTTACTACACTTTTATAAGAATTAATTCTTACTTTTGTTCGTACTGGATCAACTGCTCCCGGTACAATCATATTTTGAATTTTATCTCCAACAAATAATTTATATCCGCTAGAATAAACTTGTTTTTTAGTTAAATTTAAATCAATTGTTCCACTTTCTGTAGGAACGATTGTTAATTGATTTCCATTCACACTAACACTAGCATTACTAACACTTACATCATAATTAGATAAAACATTATTTGTATCAGTTAATACTAATGTTTCTCCAACTTGTAATCTATGTACTTGCCCACTAAAACTTGGTAAATCCCTATGATGAGCAATTAAGTTTTCAATTTCAGCACGTTCTGCTGATACATCTAAAGGAGTACCTCCATTCCATCTTGCTGTTGAAAATCTAACCCAAGAACCATTTCCTAAAATTGATTCCCAAATCATTGCTTGTGTAGCAGCATGATATTTAACAGTTTGATGTCCTGGATAAGTATATCCATAATAAGCAACTAAAGTTAATCTATCTTTAATTGATGGGCTAAGACCAGTTGCATTCCAATCAGCTGGATACATTGGATTTCCTTCTGGTACTCCCGGTTCTATACAATATGCAGTTTGACCATCTACATAATAATTTTCTAGTTTCCATGATGAATGATCTGAACCATCACCATTTTGACGTTCATACCAATAACCAGAAAAATCATAGTTTAAAGTTGCAGCAGACACTGATTGTGCATTAACTGTTGCACCTATAAGTAATCCAACAGCAACTAATAAATATTTCGTTAATTTTTTCAAAAATTTTTCCCCCTTCTTTAATTTCTGTCTAAATAATAGACAAATAAAAAGCACTAATATCTAATTAGTACCTATGAAATATTTTTATAGTCAAAAATAAAAAGAACATCACTGTTCTATTTATATTTACTATTACAATTTCCAGAATTGCACAAGATGTTTAAAAACCAACCATCTTGATCTGGTTTATGTACCGGATAACATTCTAAGTTAGTAATATCCTGACTTCTTTGATTATCCATGTGCATACTATTATAATTCATCAATTCATCTAAATGCCTATTTAAGATAGCATCTCCTTTTGCTAAGCAAGCATCTTTTGTTGGTGCATCTATTACTCCACCTGTAATATAATTATAAGGATCTGTTGTAACATTGTTTGATGATTGATTATTATTTGGTTGTGTATTATTAGTTTGAGTTTGAGCTTTATTAACTACTGACTCTTCTTGTTTTTTAGAATTATTAGTAGCACTCGAATTATTGTATGATTGCGTTGATTTTTGATTTGAAACAGTAGATTCTTTTTTACTATTTGACGAAGTAAGTGTATTTTCTTTCTTCTTACTTTCTTCTTTAGTTTTATCTACAGATTCAATTTCATCAACTTTGTCATTTGATTTTTCATCTATTTTTTTATCCTTAACTACATTTGCTTTCTTCTCTTCTAATAAAACACTGTCTTTATTTTTTGTTTCTCTTGCGTTAAAGGTAAATATACTAATACTAGCAATTAAAACTAATACCATTAAAGTTAAAATTACAAGAGGCATTTTCTTTCTTTTTTTCATAGAAAACTCCTCCTCATTTATTACTATTATTATACAGCAGTTTTCTTAAAATGTCAGCCCCTAATCCATACAAATCATTGGAACTTCTTGTAATGGTGTTACAAAAACACCAAGTTCTGCATGAATATTATTAATATTGTTAAACATTTGATTTGCATATCTTGTAAGTTGCTGGTATCTTTGAACAGAAATATCTAAATTAGCTAATGTTCTAAGATATTCAGATCTGTTGATATTAAGTTCTGCGCAACGTTCATCAATATTATTGATTAAATATTCAGGCATATAAACTCTAATCTCCCTCAAAATTTACACCTCCTTATTAATTCTTACTTTTAACGAGAGTAATAACTCAAAAATTCACTATTATTTTAACTTTCAATTTTAATTAAAGACTTCTATATGAAAATACTTAGCTACTTTAATATAACAGCTTTTCTTTCTATGATAAATACTACTTTTTTCCATAGATAATTTTTCAGCCAATTCTTCATCAGTATGTTTTGATAATATTGAATAATTAAATATTATCTTTTCATCTGATGTAAGTCTTAATCTTAAACCTTTAAATTGCTTATTCATATAATCAATATATTCCTTATACTCTATTATTTTTAAAGCACGCTTGGAAGTTGGATCACTTATATTGGATGAAAAAATCCCCATTGAATCATTTGACAATGGAGATTGATAAGAATCACATATTTCTTCAACCTTAACACTATAAGCTCTATACTTTGAAAAATAATGTAATACCATTTCCCTTGTTTCAGGATAATTGTATTCCTCTAAAACTTCCTTATCATATAATTTTGGTTCTTTAATTTTTGGCATAAAACCATCTCCCTCTGAAAGTACAAAAAAAGAACAAAATAAATTTGTCCTTCAAAAAAATAGTGAAAATAAAAATGGAATAGTTCCTTTCTTTAAACTTATCCCATTTTACTACATTTTAGCATCTTGCTCTTGGAATGTCAGTAGCGAATTTAATTGAATATTTAGTTGAATTTTTAGTTGGATGATTTTTAATTAAAAGTCTTATTTTATAAGGGCTAAATCAAAAAATAAACTATTAAATAAATTCGTTTATTAGAAATTTTCTCAAATAATTTTTTAAAACTTTTTTCAAAAAAATGGCAAAAAAAAAGGACGGCCATTAGTCAAATAGACTAATAGTCGCGAATACATCCTTCGTAAAACCATCTACCAATCCAAATCTAAGTGCTATTTTAACATAACAGCTCTTTTTAATTGGATAATATGTTCTATCAGTTTTGCATATTCTATCCCTGATTTGTTTATCTTGTTCTCTCCCTATTACACTATGGTTATAGATTTTCATTTCTTCTGCTGTGAATGTTGATAATAAAAATTCTAATTTTCTATCAAATTCATTAAGGTAATTTACTACTTTGTCCCTTTTTTCAACTGTATTGTATGTTGAATCTATTTTCTTATGATATTTAGAATATTCAGGTTTATCTGTTAATCTATGTTGATATATTGAATCTAAATACTCTTGTGCAATAGCTTTCTTGTAATTATAATCATCAAACAAATTATATACAGCTTTAACAATTGCTTTTAGATCATATTCATCAAGGTACTTCTTTTTAAATTCTACTTGCATGAGCAAATCCACCCCCTACTTAACAAAAAAGAGAAATCACATGAAGTCCTAGTAATCTCTCTTTGAAAAATACAACTTTTAAAATGCGCCACAATCACCAGAAACCCCAATAGTTACTTACAAATTAATGTAAATAATTGCCATTTATCTTACAACTTTTTTGGAAAAAGTCAAGAGTTTATTTGCAATTTTGCACATAAAATTGCAAATTTGCACTCGAAAAGGCAAAAAAATAGGACTTTTTTTCAAAGTTCGTCCTATTTATAACAAGTATAACATGAATGTCTGGTATTTGTTACCCCCAAAAATCTAATACCAAAATTGATACTTGATTTGATACTTCATCTGATAGTAAATCTGATACTTGGTCTTACAGGTTAAATATTCTACTAAATAATGGAGTTGGTTTTGGATTGCTTTCAATTAGTTTATCATAACATTTTGAAATAATATCTTGATTAGTATTTTTCTCAACTAAAGAACATAACTTATTAAAATATGTTGTTGTTCCTCTATCAGTTTTGAAACTTCTGACTAACATTTGTGGTATGGATTTTTTACCACTTATTATAAGTAAATATACTAAATAATTATTTGTATTAATATCTGTATTAACTTTCATAACCGAATATTTCACATTATCTTTTTCATAGTCTTGGTTTTGACAAACTGTACCATCATCAAAATAATACATATTTGGATTTTTCTTTATTTGTTTATTAGTATATTTATATAATTTTTTAAGCTTATTATTCATGACTTTTTCCCCCTTCTTAATATTTAATTTTGTTAATAAAGATAGATATAAACCATTCTTAATATATGCTTTATCTAAATCATCTTTAGTAACATTTACTATTTTACCATTTTCTCTTTTTCCTTTTATTCTTTTAACCTTGTTATTTAGTAACCTTAATAAATCATGTATATCTAATTCAACAAACCCCATAACTTCTTCTGGATCATAATTTTTAAAATCTTCAACATTTATTTTTAAATCTACTGCATAATAATATTGAAATTCATGTATTTTATAATCTTTTGTGATTGTTTTATTACAAGTTCTTTCTTCTATAAATGTTAATTTTTCATACTCAACATCTAATCCTGTTTCTTCTTTTATTTCTCTTACACCATTTCTAACTGTTTCTCCTGACATCAAGTGTCCACCAGCTGTTATTTCAAGAAGTGGTTTCTTATTTACTTTATTATGATTTGGATTCTTTAATTGTAAAAACACTTTATTCTTTTTATTGTTATATATTAAACAACCAAATACCTTATGATAATATCCTAATTTATGAGCATTATTTTTTTCACAATAACCAAGTAAATTACCATCTTTATCAAATATATCTATAAATTCTACTTTATTTTTACTACCTTTTCTAAATCTATCTAAGAATCCATTTGCATCTTTTAACATATCATCAAATTCTTTAATCATATTTAATTTATATTTTTTAGATATTTTGTATGTAATAATAAATAATTTATACAATCTATCTTTTACAAAGTCATAACTTGTATCAAAATCTGCTCTATTCTTTTTAAAACGACATTCATATATTTCCATAACTGCTTCTGTAAGTTGTCCTAAAAGAATTGTTAATCCATTTAAATCATCATACTTATAATCTTTATATTCTTTTATTTCATACATATCTATATTTAACACTCTTGCTAAATTAATTAATTGTAGTAATACATCAGATAATTCATCACCTAAATTATCTATTTTTCTTTTATTTTCATTAACATTTTCATTAGCAAATAAAACATTATAAACATGACCTAATTGTACATATAACTCATTTAAATATATTTGTGGATCCCACTCTTTATTTTTTGTTATATCAAAATCACTCACTAATTTTAAAGCAGCATCATAATGAACATCTAAGAATTTAATAATATCATTCATTATTTAACACCTGCCTTTAAAACAAGTGGCTTAGCACCATTTAAAGTTGAATTATAAGTATCTTTAACAATATTATTAGTAGAGACATATACTTTTGTTCCCAATTTATATGATAAATAAGAAGCATCACTAATCTTTAAATCTATATTTTTAAGTTCCAAACTTCCATATTTATCAAAAATATATTCAACATTATTAGAATCAAATCCTAATTTATTTAATAGTAATGAACATCTCATCTTTATTAAATCTTCACTTATCTTTTGATGAGCTAATCTACAACGTTCTCTTTGCTCTTTGCTACAATGATTATATTTTAAGCATTCTTCTGTTCCATAGTATTGTGTTGAAGGCCTTTTTAATTTAGTATTTAATCCACAAGTATTAGTTTGAAATATTTGTTGTGGATGAGAATAATTATTATTAAAATAATTCCAAGCACTTTCAGGCCATACACAATTTGCTTTTAAACTAGCTTCTTTATTTTCTTTTATTTCATCCCAACAATCAATTTTATTTATGAATGTTTCAATAAGAGCTAATCCAGTTGTTACTGAAATATCAGTATATTGATTAACATAATCAAGAATTTCTTTAATTTTTTCCGGATCTGAATTTTGTGGTAGAAATGGTCTATAATAGTGAATTACATCAATACCATTTTCACTTAGTTTTTTAAAATTATCTCTTAATATTTCCTCTGATATTCTAGGTTCTATTTCTTTTCCTAATCCAGAATAACTAATATAGAAAACAACATTTTGACCTTTTGATTTCAAGCCTTTTACCTTCATTATAACTTCATCTGTTATTTTACATTTTGTAATAATAATTAAATCATTTAATATATTATTTTTTTCAATCTCATCTAGTAATTTTAATAAGTATTTAACATTCTTTGGATTTACAAAAACATCTGTATTAGGCAATAAACATACTGGAATATCTTTGTCATAATATTTGTACTCTAATAATTGCTTAACTGCTTCTTCTGGTGTCGCTAATTCTTTAGGTAAACAATTATTATCATTAGTAGCTTGTAATAAACAATATTTACATCCATTAGGACATCCAACGATTGAATTAATAGCAAGCCAACTAGAGTGCATTTCAATTACAGACATAAAATCACCTCTTTTTTAATTAGTGATTATTCTAACATCTTTATTGCCAAATATATCCAGTCAATTTTACAATTGTATATGCAAAATTGCATTAAAAAAAATCTAACTTCAAAATTGAAATTAGATTATAAATATTTTTAGTATATTATTTAAATTCTTTCAAAAACTCTTTTGATGATGGTGATAAATTATTCTCAACATAACTTAATGTGATAGTCTTTTTTAAATCAATATCAAAAACTTCTAATTCATCAACTATCATACTTTTAGGAACTAAAGCTACTCCTAATCCATTCTTAGCATATTCGATTGAAGAAAAATAATTAGATGTTTCTATAGATAATCTTCTTGTTATTTGATTATCACTTAAATATTCTTCAAATAATTTTCTTTCTTGTTTTGTACTAACAGGTAATATAAATGAAAGATCTTTTAAATCTGAAATATCTGAAATAGCAAAATTATTTTTTGAATATACTAGACAGTATTCTTCATCAAATAAATCTATAGATTTAACACCACTACTTTTCTTATAACTATCTGATTTTTCATCTATAACAAAGTCAAGTGTATAATGTGATAACTTTTCTACTAAACTTTTTGAAGGTAAATTTATTGTTTTAAATGCTGTATCAGCATATTTCTTTTTAAAATCTACTATTTTATCAATTAAAATTTTAGATTCTATATCACTAGAAATACCAATTGATATTTTACCACTATTTAAGTCTTTATTTTGTAAATATGTCTTTTCAGTAATAAATAATAAATTGTATGCTTTTTCATATCCATCAAATAACACCTTACCATCTTCTGTTAATTCAATATAGTTTTTAGCATTTTTATTTATTAATTTAGTTCCCATTAATTCTTCAAGAGTTTTAATATGTCTTGATACATTAGATCTATCCATATTTAACTTTGAAGCAGCGTCATTATAATCCCTAGATTGACCAACAATTACAAAGGTTCTAATTAAATCAAGATTCATAGATTGAGTATTTAACATAGAATCTCCCCCTTTTGAATTGTTTTATATACTATAACAATTTAAGTTTTTTGTCAATATAAAAAATGCAATTTTGCATATTTTTTTGGTTTTTGTGCAAGTTTGCATTTTTAAACTTAATACTTTTTATTTCCTTTTTGGACCTATTTCATTATTTATAGCATAATTAGAAACTGCTCTAAAATTATCATCGTATGGATAAACTTGTTGTCCAAATTGAAGCCACATAGTTGACCATGAAGCACCTGTTTTTAACAATTCTTGAACTCTTGAATTTTTCATTGTTTCATTACCATCCTGTTTATCTAAATCAACACAACCTTCTTCATCATATAATTTACTTTGTAAATCACATTCCAACTTATCACATTGATATGCAAACATAGATTCTTTTGTACTATGGGAATCAAATTCTAAAAATAATGCTTCAATTTGGTTACCATCTAATAAACCGCCTAATATTCTATGCACTGCTTCATGCTCTAATTTTTCCTTTTCCTCTTTGGATATTTCAAATTGAGTTAAGTCGCCTATAACTGTTTCACCAAGTTCATGTATCGCTAGCATAAATATAACTTTCATTATATCAACATCATATTGATACTCTGACTTCATTGCAATTGCAAGCATTTGAACACCAAATATATGCTCCGCAACACTTTCAATTCTTTCTCTTTGCACATTCCAATTTTTCCAACCAGTTCTGATAACATTTTTTAATCTATTACATATAACATAATAATTTATTACATTTTGTTCTCTTGACATAAAATCGCCTCATTTCGGTAGATTATTATAATAGTTTAGTATAAATTAGTCAATAGAACTAATTATTTTCTAATTTTTTACTATATCCTTTTTCATAGGGAATATTATTTCACTAATTTATAATACTTTTTCATAAATATAAGCAGTTTCCTTTGTAATATTACCTAATTTACCATATTCTTTATTTTCTATTACTGTTTCATATACTTTCTTACATCCTAATGACTCATATATATAATAATTGCAAGAATCATCAGTTAGTATTTGAAGATTTTTCATATTATCTTTTTTAGCTAGAGCGAATACTTCTAAAAGTAATTTTTTTCCAATTCCTTTGCCTCTTATTTTTTCATCAATTATTAGCATAGATACTTCTCCATCAAAGTAATTTTTCAATTCATCTGGTACATAGTAGTAATTATCTTCATACTCATGTAATGCTTTTATATCTTTTATTTCTTTGCTTTTATACAATTGTTTTTTTATAAATGAATAAAATTTCTTTTTTAATAGATGCTTTTTTGATTTATCATTAGAATATCCAGCAAATCCTAAAAGATTACCATTCTCTCTATAATACACAAATTGTTCGGTTTCTTCTAATATTTCCATCAAGTAAATCCATGCACATAGATGCCTTGATGCTCCCGATTCCTTTTCTCCCAAATCCCATTCATTTTCTAAAAGCTTAACAGCTTGTTTCATATCTTTTATAGTCATAATACCACCAACTATAGATTATCTTTAATTTCTGGAAATAAATCATATAAATTATATCCTAATAAATCATCAAAATATTCTTTTAATTTCATAGTTTCTTCTATATGATAATGTGTCTTTTTAAATACTCCATGCCTTAGTAATAAATCTATCATTCTTTTTTCTACAGTTAATGTTTTAGTTATACACATTAAATCACATAAATTAATTATTTTTTCCTCAATACTATATTCTTTGCTTATATATTCTTTTACAAAATTATAATTAGGATTAGATTTATCAGTTTCATCTCTATCGTTTGATATACAATCTATATCATTGTTTAGAAATGAATGTTTAATACAAATACTTGCATATTCTTCATCATATCCTAATTCTTTAATATAGTTATACCCATTTATTGCATGTGGAAATACTCCTCCATGTTCATTAAATTTTTTGCCAATATCATGAATATACCCTAATGCAATTGTTTTATCAATATCTACATTAATATCTTTTTTATACAAAGCTTCAGCAATTTTACCAGCAGTATCTCCTACACAAACACTATGATTTATCCATCTTTGATTTTCAAAATTGGCTCTTTCATTTTCTAAAAATTCTCTTGCTTCTTTACTGGTTAATTTCATAATTCATACTCCTTAATTTCACAATTTTTTAATCCTCTGTTTAAAAATTTGCCATCCTTTATCCCTTCAAAATAACCACTAAAAGCTTTTGAAACTCCACTATGAGCAACTATTAAAACACTTTTATAATCTTTTGTTTTAAGATCATCTAAAAAATTATAAACTCTTTTAAAGAAATCTTGTATATTTTCATTTATACCATATTGAACATCACTATAATAATTCCAATATTCTTCTCTATTCGTAACTTCAAGTGGTTGTCCACTTAAAGTACCACAGCTTCTTTCTCTTAACCTTTCATCAGTAATTATACTATTATCATAATTTGTAAGTATGTATTCTGTATGAGTAGCTCTTAA
This sequence comes from uncultured Bacilli bacterium, assembly GCA_910578855.1. Taxonomy (GTDB): domain Bacteria; phylum Bacillota_I; class Bacilli_A; order RF39; family UBA660; genus MGBC107952. Next base: position 19,607 of record CAJTRV010000001.1, on the reverse strand, counting down.
TAATGGCGATGATATAACAATATCAAAATGTATATTTTGAATTTTGCTTCTTAATTCTTCTGCTTGCTTTATTCCTAAATCTGTTAAATCTTCATCACTCGTATTATATTGATTCAAAGCATTATGTGAAACTTGACCATGTCTTACTATATATACTTTCATCTAATCACCCTCTACACAATATTAGTATCTAGTTATTCTAAATTTTATATCCCATTTTAATAAAGAAATCTTGATATATTTTATTGCGATATAAATCATTCACAAATATTACATTATGTCTGTTTTCTGTTTGTTCATATAAACCATTATCAAGAACATTAGGACAACTTATCATTTCAGATTTAAACCAATCTGCATTTATCTCATAAGCTATTGCACTTAGATCCCATAATGTTTTACTAGAACCTATTTCATCTTTAGGTTCTTTCATAAATGATTTTTTGCACTTAATAAAAATATCAATTAAATATTTATTTAATTCTGTATTCTCACTTAAATAATGTTGTAATTCATAAATTGTAGTTGATAAATTAGAAGCAACATTTCTACATGGAATAACAACTAATTCAACGCCTGAATTAAATACTGTTTGTACTGCTTTTATATCTTGTCTAAAATTAAATTCACTATTATCTTTAGTTAAGAAAGTATTACCACCTAACCATACTACATTTATTTTGCTAATAATTTCAGGTGCTTTCTTAATAGCTAATGCAACATTTGTTATTGCTCCAATAGCTAAAATAGTTGTTTTTTCATTTTTATTTGATATTTCAATTATTTTATTTACAGCATCATTATCTTCTTCACTATCTTTCATATATTTTATTGCACCCTTATATACTAAATCTTTATATTCAGATTTATCCAACATATCTAATATTTTTAAAGTTGTCTCATAACTTTTTTCTGTTCCATCTTCAATAGTCATAGTATTAGCATAACCACTTTTTGAAAATGGAGCTATTGTGATTGCTTGTAAATCAAAAATATTCAATGATTTAATTAAATAAGTTAATGCAAATTGATCATCTATTTCATTATACATATCTGTATCTAATATTACTTTTTTCTTTTCCATTTTATTAACCACCTCATATAGTTCCTTCCAATTTTTCACTACTTTTAATCCATCTAATTTTTTTTGATTATAGTTTGTTCCCATTAAATAACATTTAATACCACTTTCTTGCAATTGATGACAATTAGTTCTAACATCATCAAACATTACATCAATGTTATTTTCCTTACATTCTTTACTTTTATTTGTAGTTTTAGAAAGTATTAATTTTGTATAATTTATATTATTTTTTTTTAACCAGTTTTCAGTAATTTTATATGGTTCAGTATAATGTGGATAAGCTCTATGTGAAATTAAATATAAACTATGCCCATCATCCAATAATTTATCCATATAATATTTAGCATCTTCTCTAGGTTCTAACTCTTTAGCAAATTCTTGCATATTGTCATTAAAAAAGGTCTCTATTTCATCATTTGACCAATCAAACATATTTTTAATCCAATTTCCTTCTGGATTAACTATTCCCTTATTTCTTTTGTTTTTATCTTCTTTATAAAATTCTTCTAACATTTTTTTATCAAAATTGGTTACAACATTATCTATATCTAAACCTATTCTCATACTATCACTCAATCCTTTAATATACCTATAATTAATAAGCCCTAATCGTACAATTTAATTATAACACAAAATATTAATTTTCCCTATATATAAAGGTGAATTACAAAATTAAAAAGATTTAGAACTATTTGTCCCAAACCTTAATTATCTTGATCTTCCTCTGGTTTCACTCCCAATTTCGTATGAATATAATCTATCCAATTGTTCTGGTGTAATGTGAATTACTTTACCACCTTTAGGATTAATTCTTTCACCACCAAATACTATCCATATTGCATCAAGTGGCATATCCGGCATTGAAGCTTCTCCATCAGTAAATATTATTTTATTTTCAACTCGCCTTGAGAAAGCACCTACAGCGACATCAAAGTCAGTACCGCCACCACCTTCAAATCGCATATTTTCTATATCTTCTTCTGCTCTAATCTCTTGAAATCCATAAAATTCTGTATCAAAACATCCTACTTTTAATTTAGTATGTTGTAATATATTTTTACATTCTCTTAAAAAGTTCTTTAATAATACTTCATTTATTGAGCCACTTGTATCAAGAACAATTTCAGTTTCTGGCATTGGTTGTTCTTCTAAATTAGCAGTAACAACACCATCTTCTAATGTAGCATTTTTATATGACCAATCTACATCATATTTAATTGCTTCTCTTAAAATATATCGCCAATCAACTATTGGTTTTGCAGTACCAATATCATTAACTGTTCTAACATCTCTATTTGTTGAAGTTCCTGCTTGTGATGCTTGTTTAGAAATTGCTTCTTTTAATTCTTCAAGTTGCTTTTTCTTATCTTCAAGATTTTTCTTAAAAGCATCTTTTTCTCCCATTTCTGCAAGTTCTTCTTGTTTCTTTTCAAGCTCAGTTTTTTCTTTATCTTTTTTATCTTTATCTTTCCCTAACAACTTATCTAATAAACTCTCTTTTTTATCAGATTTTTCTTGCTGCTCTTTATGCTTTTTAACTGCTTGTTCCCACATGCTGTGAGTATCATGTCCAACATCTTGTTTTGATTTATCTTCCTCTTGTGAATCTTTCCCAGTTCCACCACTGCTTTGTTCTTGTGATTGCTTATCTTGCTCTTGTGAACTTTCATCACCTGAACTACCTTGTTGTTGTGATTGAGATTGCTGTTGGTCATCACCACTTTGCCCCCCACCACTACTTTGTTGTTGATTTTCTTGATTTTGTTCTTGATTTTGTGAATCGCCACTCTGTTGTTGTGATTGGGGTTGTTGTTGGTTATTTTCGCCTTGACTACTACCACCGCTTTGTTGTTGATTTTGTTGCTGATTACCTTGTTGATTTTGACTATTACCTTGTCCAGTTTGTTGTTGCTGTTGTCTTTGCTGTTTTTCTTGTAATAGTTTTTCATATAACTGTTCAGCATCGTAATTAATAGCTTCTGCCATATCAACTCCACCCGGCGCCATTTTTAATCCATCTCGTTTCAAAAATTGATTAATAACACCATCAGTAGCAATATTCCATAAATCTGGATCTTTATCTTCACTTCTTAATATATGATTAAATGCAATATGACATACTTCATGAGCAAATATAAAAGTCTGTTCTTCAACACTTAAACTTTCCAAATATTCAGGATTATAGTAAATTGTTTCTCCATCTGTACCTGCGGTTGGTATATCTTTGTTTTCTTTATAACCTACACTTGCTACCACACTCCCAAAAAAGGGATATTTAACAAGCATTTTTCTTTTTAACGCTGCAATATCATATTTCATAATTTATACCTCAAATTCGTGCAACTAATGAGAATATTTCTTCGTTTATCTTATCTTTATTTATTTCGTTTGCTGTTACAATTATCACACAACTTTTTGGTAATTCAAATGTAGATATTTTTCTATGTTCTAATAATTCACAAAATTTTAATTGTTCTTCTTTTGAAATAGTATCAATTTTATCTATTACTAATATTTTACTAGCATTTGTACTTAATATCTCATTAAGCCATTTTGGTGGCATAAAATCTGCTCCATCATAATGACCATTTAATTCTTTAACATCAACATTAGCAGGCAATACTACTGCACCATTCAAATCTTTACCAGATATAAAATCAACTAATATTGGTGCAACATTTGTCCTTATATATGACAATAATATTTCCTTTTTATTTTCCATTATCTTCTTATACCTCCTCCTGGCATTTCAGCAAGTTTTGCTTCTGCAAGTCTTTCCAATTTACTTTCATCGCCATGTGTCCATAAAGCATCAAAAATTGCTCCAAACTCTGCTCCTAAACCTGCAACAAAACCCCTTACTTTTTCTAAGTTATTATCATCAACTTGTGATAATCCCATAGTTGTTGCATATCTTTCAGCAGTATTTAATGCCTGTATATCTCTATCGGTATAATTTCCATTTATAACATCATCTAATGTTATAACTTGTTGATTACAGAATTCTACAAATTCTCTTGTAATATCCTCTCCAACTAACGCCCTTAACATTTCAGGGCTTCCTGTTGCATATAACATTTTTGAAGCCATTTCCCATTTTCTTGGATCTGCGTTAGGTTTTTCACCATCATATTTACTTCTTAATGTTTCGCCCTTTTTATAAGCAATATATGAGTAAATAGCAGGATGTATATTATGTTCACTTGCCCATTTTAACCAACCCTCAGTAGTTGTTTTAATATAAACATGGGCAAATCTATTAAATAATGGTTCTGCTAATTGATTTGCAGCTAATGAATCTTTCATATCATTTCCTGCTGCAACGATTCTAGCATTATCTGGCAATTTCCATATACCATTAACTTCTCTATCTAATACTATATTAAATGCTATACCTTGAATGCTAGGTAGTGCATTTGTTATTTCATCAAAGAATACTACATGAAGTCTATCAGGTTCCTTTTCACATTTTTCTTGTAATTTCTTTAACCAAGTTGGTGGAACATCCATCATCTCACCTGTTGATTGATTATATACACTTTTACCATTTAAACTTTCTGGTGTAGCATTACGAAGATATATTATTTCACAAGTAGGATCTATTTGCTTTACTCTTGCAGATTTACCTTCTGATGAAGGCCCATGTAAGAATACTGCAACACCACTTTCTATTGCACCTTTAATAATTTCTTCTTCACTAACTTGTCCAAATTTTAAACCATAAGGATTTCTTCTTTTTTCAGCTTGCTTTCTTTCTTCTTCAAATTGAGCTTTTTCTTCTGGTGTCATATCTTGAACACGAGTAAATGTTGCTGTCTGAGTTAAATCGCGTATCATATATCTATCAAGATATTCCTTCATTTCTGTTCTACTAAAATCACCTTTATAATTAGTTCTTTTATCAAGAAATCTTATTCCAGAAACTAATCCTCTTTTTGAAATTAATATTCCTGTTCTATCATCAATTAACCATTTTACAGGTGATACTTCTACCCAAACATAATCACCATCTCTATATTCAATACCATTTGAAAGTTTAAATTTATTTCCACCAAAATCAGAATTTGCCCTTATGCGAATATATTTTTTTCCTTGATATTCATATTCTTCATAAGTCACTGGTTTAAAGCCAGTATCATAATCGTCATATTTTACTGAATCAAAAGTATAACTTCTTCCTGTTTTATTCATTCCCCTATTATATTCTGATTCTAATATACTTTGCATTCTTGAATCAGCAGCATATTGTGGATATTCACCATATTCTACTTCTTCAGTTCCGTTGTATCCCCTCACTCTGTTCGGGGAGATTTGAGAAAAGATTACAGAAGATTGCAAAGCTGGGCGAACAGCACCAATGCGTTCATACCTACATTCGTGGTCCCTAGTACCATCCCGATCGACCGCGCGGACATCATTGTCATTATCATCAGATCTAGTCCAAAACCAACTAGTTCTACCTTTTAATGAACTATCTTCATCTATATTATAATCCGTATCTTCACATAAATAGCTACCAGTCAAAACACATAAATCTGTAATTGCTGCCTTAGTTCCATATTTTCTAATTACTTCTAATTGGGCTTCATTACCATTCCCCCAAATTTGTCCTTCCGACAATAAAGTTAAATCTTGATTATTATACATTTAAATCATCACCACAGTTATATTTTACCATATAAATTCATTTTTTTATTACTATTTTTTGAATTTTATAGGTTTTTATCTAAATTTGATAATAATTTATCCATACTTTTTTCATTAGAATATTTTAGATGTGCTTTGAAAGCATTTATTCTCATACCAACATATTCTTCATCAATTATAGATTTATCTTTAAGTTTTTTTATAGTTTTAATATGTTTTCTCATTCTTTGTTTAGATGAAAATCTAAGTTTTCTAATAACTTTACCACTATCAGTCAAAATATGATTAAATCCTAGAAAATCAATTCCATTATAGGCAACACCAATTTGAGTTTTTTGATTAAGTTCTAAATTTAATTCTTCATTACAAACTTTATTAATTATTTTCAAACAATATTGTAGATATTTTTTATCACGATGAATTAAAATAAAATCATCCATATATCTAACATAACATTTAACTTTAAGTTTTTCTTTGATTAATCTATCAATTTTATCAAGATAATATAAAGCAAACCATTGACTTGATTGATTTCCTAATGCTAAACCCTTTTCTAAATTATCAGGTTGTTCATTTATAATTTTGTTTATAAACCAAAATTCATCATCTGAAAAGCCAATCCTTTTTAGATTATTTATTAAAATATTGTGGTTAATACTAGGAAAATATTTACGAATATCACATTTCAAATAATAAACTTTATTATCGTTATTCTTAAAATATTCTTTTTGTAAAAAATATTTCAATCTATCCATTCCATATTTTGTTCCTTTACCTTTTCTACAAGCAACATTATCATTTATTAGTTTTTTTTCAATCTTTGGAATTAAAACATTATCGCAAAAACATCTTAATACAATTCTATCTCTATATGGAAGAGCTTGTATTAATCTTTCTTTTGGTTCATATATTATAAATTCCTTATATTTTCCTACTTTATATTTCTTTGATATTATTTCCTTTTGTAATTTGCAAATATTTTCAGAAATATTTACTTCAAATCTTATTACTTCTCCTTTATGTTGTTTTGATCTTCTACATTTTTTATGGGCATTATATATATTTTCAAATGTAAATATCTCTTCTAATTTCATAAAAAATCCTCCCCATAAATAATAAAAAAACACCCCTTATAACTTGCAAAGATATTTTTATCGTTGCTTGTGTGGGTGTTAAAAATTTATCCACCGCACTATTATAGCGGTTAGAAAAGTAAATAATTCCTTTGCTTTAAAGTTCTGATATATTTTACTTAAAATATATTTCTCTGACCTGTTTTTTAGATTATTAAATCTCTTCAAAAGCAAATCTGGGCGAACAGCACCATTGCGTTTATACCTATATTTGTTGTTCCTATTACCATTCTTATTGACCGCGCGGACAAATACAAAGCCCTGCGCCAAAGGCGCAACACAAGTAAAGCCGCTAGAATAAATTATTTACTTAATTAAAAACCTTTCGGTTTAAAATCCTTTAATTATTTGTACGACTACTCCATCTATTATCGTCGCTTTTTTTCCAAGCAGCTATTAAATTAATAGATTCACCAATTTGAATCGAAATTTGTTTAAACTGTTTAGATAATATACATTTAGAATTTTCTGCCACCATAGCTATATATCCTAACATTTTTAATTTTATTATTGCATCTTTTTGATATTCTTCTCTCTTTTTCTTATTATCTAAACTATCAATTCTTACAAAGTTAGCTTGAAGAAGTAATTCTAGTATTTCTAAAGATAGATTTTGCATACGATTAACAAATACACCTCTATATTTAGCTGGAGATTTTTCAGTAACAGCAATTATATAAGCACCTAGCTTTTTTACAACAGTGATAACCATTAAATCATTTGCATTAAATGGAATTTTTTCTATTCTTTCTAATTCCATATCCTTTTCTTCATTTTCTTTTACTTTTTTCTTATCAAATTTTTGATTGTTTGCTGTAGCTATTGCTTGTTTTACTGCAACCTTATCATCAACACTATTTAAATTTCCACTAATATTTTCTATTGTTTTTGGAATTTTAAGATTATTTGCTCTACTAACTTGTAACATAAAATCACAACCTTATCTATATAAATTTAAATTACTAACAATATAAAACACTTCCATAGAATTAGAAGTGTCTTGAAAAAGGTAGATTCAGGTACTGCTAATTACTACTACTTATATATATTATTTTTAATTATTTAAAAAATAACTTACAACTGATAGTTCTAAAACTATCCACAACAACGTTTTCCTTATATCTTTTTCCTCAATGATATTACTTATACAATATTCCTTTATATATGAAATCTTTACTGGTAATTCAATTTTTCTACCATTTATACCTATTGTTTTTAAAATTAAATCTGTTGCTACGCAACTTCCCTCTTCAACAATGGCAACATCTTCTTCCTTATTTTCATAGAAGAATTCAGTTACATCATCCACAAGTCTATTATTTTCTCTAAATTTATCTGCTTTACCACTTGTCTTAATTTGTTCTAGTTTTTCATTGATTAATTGTTCTAAAACATTTTCAGCTTCGGTATCAGATAAATCTTTTAGTGAAGATGCTAGTTTTTCTAAATCATAGTAATATTCAATTGAAGTAATAATTTTAATTTTGTCGTCTAAAACATCAGATATTTCTTTAACATATCTATTTAAATTTTCTTTGTTCATATCTAGCTCCTTTTCTTATAAAATATCTACCTTTTTGTTTTAGCACAAAATCCAACATTTTTTCCCTTTTTAATTCACTATAATTTAAATAACTTACTACATAGTTAGTATGGTTCAATTTTCATAAACTTATTACAATAGTAGTAAGTAAGAGGAAGGATGTGATGACAATTAAATTAAAATCAAGTGCTCGTAATATTTTAGCAAATAATATTGTTTACTATAGATTGCAAAATGGTTGGTCCCAAGAAGATTTTGCAGATAAGCTTGGAACTACACCTACTTACGTATCTAATTTGGAAAATGCTAAAAGAAATACTAGAATCGACTATATTGATCACATCGCGACTACACTTAATGTTGAACTTTTCCAATTATTTGAGAAAAGGAAAAATATTGAAAATCGTCGTATTCCTAGGCGATAAAGAATACAATTTAAAGTATTCTTTTTTCGTGCCAACTTAATTATAACACAAAACTGTTAATACCGAGCAATAAAATTGCTCCTTATAAGAGAGCAGTATAAAATCAATATTTCCTATAAAATTATATATAGGAGGGATTTTTGTGAAAAATACTTATGAACTTTTCGCCCTTATAGGACAAAATATGAAATCCATAAGAAAAGATATAATTGGTAAGTCTCAAGAAAAAATGGCAGAAGATACAGATATGAGTAGAAGTTTTATATCTCACATTGAAAGTCCTAATGTAGATACAGGAATTTCACTAGATACCCTTTTCTTTTTATCTCAAAAATATAATTTTGACATTAGAAAATTTTTTGATGGTTATGAAAAACTTATGGAGAATAACAAGGATGCAAAATAGCATCTTTTTATTTTAATAATTCTTTTAAAATCGAATACATTACATTAACTACAATAGAATTTCCAGCCTGATGATATAAATTCGTTTCAGTACATACTTTACTTGCTCTATCAAAGTCTATATCGCTAAATCCCATTAATCTCCAAGTTTCTCTTGGAGTAAGTTTTCTTATTCTCATTATTCTACCTCACTTTCTACAACAATTTTGCTATTATCAGATGTATTACTTGCTGTTAAAGTTGGCGAATTCCCATAAATAGAAAATAACCTTGATGAGATTGCAAATTTAGTATGTTTATCTATTCCACATACACCACCAATTAAATATTTATCCATATCAATCTCATACTCTATATCATTTCTATTTTTATGTTTAAATATCCTTTTATTGCCCTTTTCTATATAATTAGAATTTGTTAAATAATATTTTTCATCAACAAATTCTTCAAGAAAATTCTTTAATATAACATCACTTTCCATTTTGTCTGGAAATTTAAATTGTTTTTGATTATCTAGTATTGCAACTAAAAAATACCTCGCTCTAGTTTGAGGTATTCCATAATCAGTAGCACTTAATAATTGGTCATATAATGTATATCCTAAACTTACTAAATCTTCTTTAAATAAGTTTAATGTTTCCTTAAATTTCTTGCTTGTTATCATAGCTACGTTTTCAAATATAACATATTTAGGTTTTATCTTTACTTCTTTAAGTAATCTAATCATTTCCCAACCAAGTGATGATCTTGTAGAACTTGTAAAATCAAATCCTCTCATTTTACCAGCACAAGATATATCTTGACATGGAAAGCCGCCAATCCATAAATCACAGTATGGTAAATTTTTACCTTTAATATCAGTTATACTACCAAGATTTAAACTTTCATCTACATTATGAATCGCACAATAACTTTTAATTGCATTTTTATCTATTTCTGAAAAAAATTCTACTTTATAATCTTTTATATGTCCTTCGTTTTTTAATCTTTCTAAAGCTTTTTCTGGTGATCCTATTCCACTAAAAAAAGTTCCTACTTTTATAATTTCATTTGTCATTTTATCAACCCCCTTCATTATTTTTTGACAAATATTTTTGTAATAAAAAAAGATATAGATTTATTTCTATATCAATAGATATTAATTTATTTATTATTATAAGGAATATAAAGGCCTTAAATTACAACTATTATATTTTTTGGATTTAAACAATGCTCCTGTTGCCTCATCAAATAGGATAATCTTTGTATTCAATAACAAAGTTCTAGCAATGGCTAATCGTTGCTTTTGACCACCACTTAAATTGACCCCACCTTCTCCAATAATCGTGTGATATTTCTTTGGTAAACCCATAATATAATCATCAATATATGCTTTCTTACATATTTCTCTAACAGCCTTTAAGGTTACTTTTGGATTTACCAATCTAAAATTATCCAAAATTGACATATTAAATAAAAATGGTGTTTGGCGAATAATGGAAATATTATGACGCAATGATTCTTCCGTTAAATTTTGAATAGGAATATCATCAATCGTTATCTCTCCACTAGTTGCATCGAAATAACGTAACAATAAATTAAATATCGTACTCTTTCCATTACCACTACGTCCAACGATAGCAATTTTTTTATTTGGCATCACATCCAAATTTAATCCCTTCAACGTATAATCTTCTTCATCACTATAGCGAAATTTTACATTCTTCATCTTAACATAACCAACTGGATCCGTTAAAGTAACATCACCAAAAGTCTCATCCGGATATAATCGATTTTGTAAAATATCATTCATTCGGCTAAGTGACACGGCTACTTTATTAAAGTTAACACCAAAATCACTAATACTTTCTACCACGGAATCAATGCGCCAAATATAACTTTGCATCATGATAAATAACGTATAAGCAATATGGCCCTCGATAAAATAGTATCCACATGTTAAAATAATAACAAATTGTAATAGGTAATATAGTCCATTGTTTATCGAATAATAATCCATTTCATTATTTGCACTCTTCTTAGAATTATGGAATAATTGATCCACTGTCTGAAATAACGATTTCTCAATATTCTTTTTAATTCCCAAAGACTTTATTTCTCTAATTCCGGTAATATTCTCGGTTGCATTCTTTACATAGGCATCTGACTCTTGTTTTATTTCTCTTTGAATTTTTTTAATTCTAGGAAAATATCGATATGATATCAAGCCCATTAGAAATCCAAAAATAATCACTTCAATTCCTAAAACTAAGGAAATAGAAAATGCTAAGATAACGGCAAAAATAGCAACAATACTTCGTAAAGTAAGTTGAATAATCTTATTTAATAAACTCATCACTCGTTCAGGATCGTTATATAGCCGATTGATAAATTCTCCAACCCCTATTTCTTCAAACGCGCGCGCTGGTAATTGATCAACCTTAATATATAAATCCTTGGTTATATTTTTCGTAAATTCAAGTTCTAAATCATTATATAATCGCTGACGAGGAGACATTAAAATAGAATAAGCTAATATATGAATGGTCTGATAGCCAATCAGATACCAACAAAACATTGCCATATCTTTAGCAACCAAAGCTTCTAGTCCCAATCCCCATAGCAACGGTCCAAAAGCGTCTGGTAACATCGTTACGCCTACTAGTAATAAATACATAAATAATTTTAATTTTCGTTTTTTTAAATATTGAACAATGATTTTGAAATCTTTAAAATTCGTCTTTTGTTTCTCATCTTTCTTATCTTTCAATTTCTCACCTCTTTTTCACCATAAAAAATTGCTACTTTAAATAATAGTAATAACAAATAATATTCTAAACAAAAAAACGCAAGAATACCCTTTAATTCACTATTATACTAATCAAATTTATTAACATCATTTTTTTATTCTGATTGTTCTCCATGAATTTCTTCGATAATTGTTTCAATTTTCTTACCATATTCAATCGATTCATCATAGACAAATTCTAGCTCAGGAATATGACGAATATCAACTCGATCATACAACTCATGACGAATAAAACCACTCGCATCCTTCAAAGCACGCATCGTCGCATCCTTTTTACAATCATCTAAAACCGTAACATACACTTTTGCATAAGAAAGATCCGTCGTTAATTTTACACCAGTTACTGTTACAAATTTGATATCAGCATCTTTCACTTCCATCATTAAAATATAACTAATTTCTTTTTCTAACATACTTGCAATTCGATCAATTTTTATACTCATACTATCACCTCGCTATTATTATATCACGTATTCTTCCATTTTCATTCATTATCTTCATTGAATCCAATCTTTTCTCTTGTGGCCACTACTCGTTTATGATAAAATAATGCTTAGAATAGAGGATTTTATATGAATTTTATTATTATTTTAATCAACAGCCTATTACTATGTGCTTGTCTTCTACTACCAAATACTTGCTTTTACTTCATTCTTGGACAACTCTTATTTTTAATTGCCTATATTTTATATAAGATTGAGCAAAAGAAAAAAATTCAAGCATCCAAAGTTATCTATCATCACGCTTTACCAAAAAATACATCGCCATTAATTGCCGGGTGTATCTCCAATGAACGATCTGCCCGATATCAAGATTTAATTGCAACTATCATGGACTTAGTTTCACGCGAATATCTTCGGTTAGAAATTGCAAAGCATTATACCAATACCGATATTGTAATTCGTGACAACACCATCCGAGACATCCAAGACTTAGATATTATGGAGCAGAGTATTATCCACTTTATTCTCAAAGGGGAAGATAAAATCTTATTAAATGACTATATCAAAAAACTAACAAAAGATGTCGATGAAGTTCTTCGGTTGAAAAGTCTTCTTTCGAGTATTTCTACCAAAGTATCAAAAAGCTATTACACCAATAATGCCATTATCTTTATTACGTTAATTTTTGCGGTTGCTGAATTTTATTTGTTTTCAATGATTCACAACAATACACTATTAATGATTCCCATCTTTTCAATTATTCTTACTGTTGTTTGGATGATTAGTTTCCATGCGGGAATGTTTACCACTGTCAAAACCAAGTATTGGAAGCAACGAAATGAGATTGTCGGATTCAAACAATATCTCCAAGATTATAAAATGATCGAAGGAGCCGAAATTCAAACAGATAAATCATGGCCTCGTTATATTCCCTATATGATTGTTTTTGATCTAATGGACCATTTAGAAGCGACAGATCAAACCCAAGAACATAAACTAGTAACCGCTTATCACTTATTAGAAAAAATTGTTGCTGATTCTGAAATTAACCAAACTTTAACCAAAGAAAAATAGACATTCAATCATTGTTGAACGTCTATTTTTTTAACGTTTTATTTCCACCATTTCATAGGCCTCAATAACATCGCCTTCTTTGATGTCAGCATAATTTTCAATTGTAATTCCACATTCAATTCCCTTTTTCACTTCTTTAGCGGCATCTTTTCCTCGTTGAATAGAATTAATATTACCATCATAGATCACAATTCCATCGCGGATAATACGTGCTTTGGCATCCCGTTTTATGATACCATCAGCAACATAACTTCCGGCAATAATTCCTACTTTTGAGAATTTGAATAATTGTCTTACCTCAGCTGTTCCCATTACCTTTTCTTCATAAACTGGTTCCAACATTCCCTTCATCGCTGCTTCCATTTCTTCTACAACTTTATAAATAATGTTATAAAGTCGAATGTCGACACCATTCTCTTTGGCATAATCTTTAATCTGATTATTTGGTCGAACATTAAATCCGATCATAAGTGCATTACTAGCTTTGGCAAGAACAATATCACTTTCGGTAATTGATCCAACGCTACTACGAATTACTTTAATCCGAACATCTTCCACTTGTAACTTCTCAAGTGAATTTTTAACAGCTTCGGCACTACCATTAACATCAGCTTTAATGATGACATTAATTTCTTTGATCCCCTCTTTGATTTTTGAGAACAAATCATCGAGTGACACACTAGCTGTTGCTTTATTATCACGTAATTTAGCCTGTTGTTTTCGCGTTTCTCCAACATTACGAGCTTGTTTTTCAGTTTCAAAAGCCATAAATCTATCCCCAGCACTTGGCACCTCATTAATTCCGGTGATCTCAACTGGTGTACTTGGTAATGCTTCCGTGATTTCCATTCCAAGATCATTTTTCATCGTTCGAATCTTTCCAAACGCTGTTCCAACCACGATTGGATCCCCTAAGCGAAGCGTCCCATTTTGAATTAAAATCGTCGTTACTGGTCCTAGATGTTTATCAAGTCTTGACTCAACCACAGTTCCCACCGCATATCGGTTAGGATTGGCTTTATATTCCTGCATCTCGGCAATTAACGTAATATTTTCTAATAACGCATCAATTCCCGTTCCATCAGCAGCAACAATCTTATTATAGAGGGTATCACCACCCCATTCATCAGGAGTCAATCCATACTCTGATAACTCCGTCATAATTCGCTCAGGATTAGCACCTGGTTTATCCATCTTATTAATTGCTACAATAATAGGAACTCCAGCTGCTTTTGCATGATCAACTGCTTCTTTCGTTTGCGGCATAACCCCATCATCAGCGGCAACAATGATGATAATAACATCCGTTATACTTGCTCCCCGGGCCCGCATTTCTGTAAAAGCGGCATGACCAGGAGTATCGATAAAGGTAATTTTATTTCCTTGGTGTGTCACTTGATATGCACTAATCGCCTGGGTAATTCCTCCAGCTTCACCGGCAGCAACACTTGTTTTACGGATAGTATCTAACAAAGTTGTCTTCCCGTGATCGACATGACCCATAATCGTAACAACAGGCGGTCTTAATTGCAAATCTTCAGTTCGATCATTGATCTCAAATTCCTCAAAATTGGTTACGTCAGCAGTCTCTTCCCTTTTTAACTCTTTGTCATAATCAACAACCAATAATTCAGCATTTTCAAAGCTCAATGAGTGGTTAATCGTACACATAATTCCTAGTGAAAACAATTTCTTTACCAAATCAGCAGCCCCAACATGAAGTGCCTTGGCAAGGTCACCAATGGTCATATTTTCACGATATAATACCACATCATCATTAATAGTAGGAGCATTACTCTGCAACTTTTCCTTGTTTTTGTACATCTGTTTTTTCTTCTTCGCAAGTTCCTTCTTTGTCAAATTATTTCCTTTAGATGGCCCCGTAGACTTAGTTGCCTTTTTTAGTTTTTGTTTCTTAACTGTATTATCGACTTCGATTTCTTCTTGCTCAATAATCTCTTCTACCAAATCTTCTAACTGTTCTTCGGCTTCACGTTCTGTTTCCACAGGAAAAGCATTATCAAGAATCGTAATTCCATCTTGATCTAATAAATCATCCTCTGTACTAACCTCAATTCCTAGCTCCTTACATTTTTCTAGAATTTCCTCTACTGTTTTATTGACATCTTGTGCATACTCTAATACACTCATCATAAACATCACCTCTTTCTTTCTATTTTGTTATAATTTCTTCAACTTAATACCAACTTCTTCAAAGAGTGATCTACTACTCGGTGATGGATAATCGCCATCAATAATAATCTCTTTTATGCCAGCATTGACTAACATTTTCGCACAGGTAAAACATGGGGTTACCGTCACATAGATACTAGCACCCTTGGTAGATACCCCATTATAGGCAGCTTCAATAATCGCATTCTGCTCAGCATGTACTGCTTTGCAAATATCTAGTCGTTCCCCACTAGGAATATCATGCTCTCGCCTAATACAACCAGTATCGAGGCAGTGAGAAACTCCCCGAGGTGCACCATTATATCCAGTTGCAATAATGTGGTTATCTCTCACAATGACTGCTCCGACCGACCGTGATAGACAAGTAGAACGACTTGCTATCAAATGTGCAAGCTGCATAAAGTACTCGTCAAAACTAACTCTTTGACCCATCATACCACCTACTTTACTAACTCTTTTAATTCATCATATATCGCATCAGGTATGGTAACTTCTAAATGTCGCTTTAAAACACCTGTCTGTTGCGCTTTCTCAATTACTGTAAGATCCCTTTTTAAATAAGCACCGCGACCATTCATGCGACCAGCTCTATCAATCACAACTTCTCCTTCTGGCGTTCTTACTACTCGTACTAACTCTGCTTTAGGATAACGTTCTTTCGTTACAACACAACTACGCATCGGTATCTTCTTAGGCTTCATTATTCATAATCCTTACTAGGCTTGATATGAATTCCCATTTCACTCGCCTGTTCATACGTTTTTACATCGATTCTATAGTGCGTTAGTCGTGAAGCTAATCTTACATTTAAACCTTTTTTTCCTACTGCTTTTGATAAATTTTCCTGATCGATAATTACCATTGCCTCTTTTTTCACCTCATCCATGATTAGAACATGTAAATTTTTAGCTGGACTTAACGCATTTTCAATGAACTTAGTATCAACTGGATCATACGGAATAACATCAATTCGTTCTCCATTTAATTCTTTGATAATCATATTAATACGCGACCCATTTTGACCGATACATGATCCTACTGGATCAACATTATGATTCTCTGAATATACGGCAATCTTCGTTCTATTTCCCGCATCTCTAGCAACACTATAGATTAAAATAATTCCCTCATTTACTTCTGGAATCTCTAATTCAAAGAGACGTTTTACAAATCCATAATGCGTTCGTGATAAAAGAATTAACGGTCCTTTTCCATTGTTATCCACTTTACTAACATATACTTTAATACTCGATCCCATTTTAATTGTCTCACCTGGAATCGTTTCACTTTTTGGTAGAATTCCCTGGGTCTTTCCAAGATCGATATAATAATTTCGAACATCTTCCATAGCGACAATTCCTGTCATCATTTCTCCTTCAGCTTCGCTAAATTCTTCCATAATATTATTTCGTTCTGCTTCACGAATTTTTTGAACGACAACTTGTTTCGCAGTGGCTGCGGCCACCCGCCCAAAATCTTTAGGAGTTACTTCCTCCTCAATAGTCTCACCAATTTCAATTCCTGGTACAATTTTACGAGCTTCCTCTAATGTCAAATGAATGCGCGAATCAAACTTGATCTCCTTAGGTTCTGTAAGCTTTTCTTCATCAGCAATTTCTTCCCCTGCTTCGATCCGTTCTAATTGTGCATCTAGTGCATCACCAAACTCATCATAAAAGTCATCGATTTCCTGCCCGTTAATAATTCCCATTTCATCTGGATCATTCACTACTGTCTTAAAAGAATATACATGAAAATCACCTGTATCTTTGTCAACTTCAACACGACTATTTGGTAAATGATGATTCTTTTTATATGCTGAATTAAGGGCTAATTCCATCGCATCATAAATATAATCAATATCAATTCCCTTTTCTTTATTCAATACTTCTACTGCCTTTTTAAATGCCTTCGTATCCATTTTATTCACTACCTTTCTCTTTAGAACATACATCTAATATATAATTATCAGCAATCGGATCTTCCGAATCTAAGATTGGATTAATTAATTTACTTACAATAACACAATCATCAATTGTAATAAACCCCTCTTTATCTATTACTACCCGAAGAAAATATAGGCCTCCCTCTTTGACATACTCAATATGATCAATACGGTAGCCATGTTCGACAATCGTCGGTTCTATTAATGCCCTTACCGTTGTGACTATTTCCATAAATACCTTCTTTCTACAGGAAAGAGTGGGGGTGCCCACTCTTCTCTTCAAGTCAATCTATTTGTATTATATCATAGAATCTTTCTTTTTTTAACATTTTTTAAAGATTTTTGCATATTTTTTGGTATAATGAGAATGGAGATGATCAATCATGAAACAAAAAAGTAATAGAAAAAATATCATTCGTGGAATTGCTGCGATGGGTGTTTACTTTATTTTACCACTATTCAATACCCTACCATTTACATTACTCCATATTGATTTAAACTATGTTCCAACAATCGTAAAAACAATTTACATGGGGATCTATGAAATATTGATGTTGTCTTTCATCTTATTAATCTTTCATAAACTTATCATTGAAAAATGGCAGGACTTAAAAAAACATCATCAAACATACTTCCAAACCTATTTTAAATATTGGTTTTTACTCATTGGACTGATGATGGTTAGTAATTTTTTAATTATGGCATTCTCAAAGGACTTCGGAGGAGCGAGCAATCAAAATGATATTATCGATATGTTCGGAAAATCCCCTATATATACCTATTTATCAGCTGTCTTCTTTGCTCCAGTAATTGAAGAGCTTATCTTTCGCCAAGCGATTCGCAATCTTATTCCTAAATGGGATATTGTCTTTATTTTAGTGTCAGGCTTCATTTTTGGCGGACTCCACGTCTTAGGGGCAACAAGTTTTAGTCAATTTCTTTATATTATTCCTTATAGTATTCCAGGTTTAGTCTTTGCTTATATTTTAACTAAGACAGACAATATTTTTACAACCATGGGTCTTCATTTCTTCCATAATGGACTTTTAATGGCAATACAAGTATTCATCTTAATATTTGGATAATTATTTACCCAATGTACAATCAAAAACCCCTAGTTATCAAAACTAGAGGTTTTTTTGTTGGTAACATTTTTGTCTTTCAGTAAATTCTGATTCTTTCATATCATGTTATTCATAAAATGCATCTAAACTGGCATTGTCACTTCCAAACCATGTTCTTCCGGTTGAATATGAGCCCGCTCTTGCTGTTTTATATTGCTCTAAAGTACCAGCTGGCACTTTAATGGTGTTCTCTTTCATTAAAGGTGTAGAATTAACAAATACTCCTGGTTGATCAATGTTCGGAACATTCCCCTTAAATTCTACACTCGATAATTTCCAACATCCAGCAAAACTTGAACCACCTATGCTCGTTACACTCGCAGGAATCACTACCGAAGTAAGTTCGTGATTAGACTGAAATGCTCCCCCACCAATCATTGTTAACTGATCATGAAGTACAATTTGCCGTATTTTAGAACCATGAAAAGCAAGGTTGCCAATTACCGTAATATTCTCTGGCAAGATAACTTCAGTAGCTGATCCCGCATAACTATTTAAGCTATCCTTATTTTCAGACCCATCACTATTACGATTATAGATAAATGCTTTTTCTATCGGCATCTTATTGTTCGTAAAGGCTGAAGTTCCTATTGACGTTACACTAGAAGGAATGTCAATTTCCGTTAAAGTATTCCCTGAGAAAACACTATTTCCTATCGTTTTTACAGAATTCGGTATCGTAATCCTCGTTAAAGAATTACTCATAAAAGCATGGGAGTCAATTTTGGTGATACCATTTGGAAGCAATACTGACGTTAAACCCTTATTATTAAAAGCATTTCCACCGATTATGGTAATGGTAT